>NZ_JBHMIM010000026.1:0-89959 GCF_048060115.1 Micromonospora sp. LOL_023 | reverse complement strand
ATGATGAACATCCTCCCGAGGAGCACACAGCCCCTCTGAGCTGGGATGTCCGTCAAACCGGGTCAGGCCCACCTCAGCGAATGTCTCGGCTACCTCGGGTACCTCGCGCGCCACCACGTTGAGGAGCTGCTCGATGCGGTTGAGGGCTTGGCGGCGGGTCTCGTCCTCGTGCTCGCGGATGCTCGCCTCGACGTAGTCGAGCAGGTCTGCCGCGACAGCATCGCGTCCTTTGACCGCCAACCAGCGTTGCGCCTCGTCCAGGAGGCTGCCGCGTAGCAGGGCATCCTGGTGTCCTGCGGCATGTCGCCATTCGGCAAGCCATTGACGTGCCCGCTGCTGCCACAGCAGGAACTGCCGGTCCTCCACCAGCCACACCCGAAGTCGCTCCCAGGATCGGATGATCGCCTCGTGGGACAGCTCGACGGTAGGGCCGAGGGTGTGGTCGGCATCGGTGACGACCAGGCGGGCGTTGGCCAAGGCCCCGATCACCACGTCCACGCGCGGCAGCGCGACCAACTCTACGCTTGGCGTGCGGCGGCGGGCGTCGTTGCCGTCCTCCTCCGGACGCGCGACCAGGACCAGCCGTACCAGCAACTGCCGCGCGGCGTACTGCTGCTCGGGCGACAGACCGACGTAGACCTCCTCGGCGCGGGCGGTGATCGCACCGGCAAGGTGTCCGATCTGCCGATATGCCTTGTGCGTCAACGACGTGCCTCGCCGCATGTCCCACAGCCGGGTCAGCGCGAACTCCAGCAGCGGCAGGTTGCCCGGCTCGGTACCCGCGTCATCGAGGATCCGATCGGCCAAGCCGCTATCCAACGCCAGACCCGCAAGGCGAGCCGGCTCGACGATCGCCTGACGGAGCTCAGCACGGCTCATCGGCGGCAGGTGAACCACGTTGTCCTGCAACAGGTCCGAGAAGTCGCGGCGGGCGATCACCTGGCCGTAGAAGTCACCCCGGAAAGTCAGCACCACCTTCACCGGCACCCGACGACGTGTCGCGGCCATTCGCACCAGCATGGCAAAGAAGCCGTCAACCACGCCCGGCGCGGCACCGTGGGTGAACAGCTCCTCAAATTGGTCGATTACCACAAGCACTGCCGCGCCCGACACACGCGTACGAGCATCCAGGGCCGCCGTGATCGACGCATCGGTCGTTGCCGGCAGCTCGGCCGACGCGCCGTGGGCGAGCTGACCCGTAGCCCGCAGTTCCAGTGCGTTGGCGAACGCGGCGAACGGGTCCGGGCCGGGCCGCAAGGACACCACGTCCCACTCCGCTGACCGGCGCAGCCGAGGAACGACCCCAGCGAACACCACCGAAGACTTGCCGCTACCGGACGCGCCCACGACCGCGATCAGCGGGCTGCCGTCGAGCTTTCCGATGATCTGCGTGATGGCGGCGTCACGTCCGTGAAAGAACCGGGCGTCGGCCTGCCGAAACGCGGACAAACCACGGTAAGGGCAGAGTGGCTCCTCACCCCCGTCGAGAGGAGAGTGCACCCCTGTTGTCGGTGGTTCCCGGCGATACAGCCGCCAAATTTCGTCGGCGGCGGCCTCCGACAGGCGCAGCACGTGGATGAACCCGGTCAGGTACTGGGCGCTGGGCGCGCGATCCCCACGCTCGAAACTGGACACCGCGTTCTCATGGAATCCCACACGCAGCGCGAGGTCCCGCTGCGACATGCGGATCTCCAGGCGCAACAGCCGCAGCACCTCACCCAACTGCCGTTCGGGCTGGTCGACCTGGTCGGCCACTGCGTCTGCCTCCAATGTCGCGACGACCCATCCCACCGATCAGCTCCATCACGTCGGTCCCGAGCCGGGGCGTACGTACAGGTGGTCGCCGATCACAAACCCGTCGATGCCGCGCTCACTCACGTACTCGACCACGTCGCTCGTGCGGTTGATTGAGCCGCGACCTGGGAAGTTGAGCGAGGTGTTGCACAGCACTCCCACGCCTGTCCGCGAGGCGAACGCGCCGAGCAGATCATGCAGAACTGGGTTCTCGTACGCCGCCACCGTCTGTACCCGAGCCGTACCGTCGACATGGGTGACCGCGCCCAGCCGGCCATCACGCACCCGCTGAAAGAACAACATGTGCGGGCTCGGCCCGGTCCACTCGAAGTACGTAGCTACCTCCTCTTCCCGGCATACCGGCGCGATCGGACGGTACGGCTCGCGCCGTTTGATCACGTTGAGCCGATCCCGGGCGCTGGGGTCGAACGGCGCCGCCAACAGGGATCGATTGCCCAACGCCCGGGGGCCGATCTCCGCTCGCCCCCGAGCCCACGCGATCACCATCCGCTGGGCCAGCAACTCGGCCACCAGCGTCAGGTCCAACGGATGTCGAGTGAACACATCCGGCACGGGCACGTCCTCGACGAAGTCCGCCCCGCTGTAGACGCTCCAGGACACCTTCGCGTTGCCCTCGAAGTACCACTGGGCGTCGATGGCGGTACCGATTGCTGATCCAGTGTCGTTGGGGCACGGCGGCACGAACACGTCGGCAAACAGTCCACAGTCGCGCCAGCGGCTGTTCCAGCCGCAGTTCAGCCCGCAGCCACCGGCGATCAGCAGCGGATAGCCCTTGGTCAACCTCGCGTGGGCCACTTTGTAGAAGAAGTCGAAGATCCTCGCGGAGTGGTGCGCGGCCAGGTTGGCGAACGCCTGCGACGTGACGCCCGCGTTGTGGAATGGGGATGCGGCCAGCTCGCTTTTCGGACTGGTCAGCAGGATCGAGCGACGAGACAGCACCCAGTCGATGACGTTTCGTCCGGCCGTGGTCACCGGCGAGCCGTCCGCGTATCCCGCCAATGCCATCAGCTTGCCGGCGTTGGAGAACCGGAACCCACCATGCGCCGCCTCGGCCGTGGGATCGGCCAGCGCGAAGATGTACTGGTACTTGTTGCCTGGGTCCTCCATCACCTCTGCTACCCGTATCACCGTGACGTCCGGCGTGATCTCGTAGAACGAGCCGATGTTGCCCTCCCACACCAGCGCGTAGCACGGCTCACCCTGCGGAAACGGCGACATCCCGTACGCGGACATCAAGTGCGAGCGCTCATGCGTCGATGAGAACGTCCGCACCTGTCTGCCGAACACCCGGCGCTCACCCACCTGCGTGCGTTGACCGTCCCAACCGAAGTAGCCAGCACCGAGCGGCCTCTCCATCGAATGGAACCCCTTGACCCACCCACTCAGGCAGACCACGTCCGGCACGTCGTCGACCAGGTCCAGCGCGTCCAACACCGTGCTGGGTGTCAGCTCCGCGTACCGGGGGAACGAGTCCTTCTCCGCCTCGATCGAGAGCTCCAACGCACCGTCCCGGACAAGGGCGACGGTACCGTCATGACCTGGTTTCAAGGACAAGATCCGCAACGCCTGCCCCCAGACCCAGGCTGCCACCGTATATATCGACCAAGCTACTCATCGATATCGAGTTGGGCAAAGAGATTCACGAGAGCAGCGATGAGCGGCAGCCCGGCCGCCGCCTGACCGCCCTTCCGTAGCAGCGACAGTTGGCGGTCAGTTGGTGGCGAGGGCGCGGAGGAAGGTCTCCGCGATCGGCACTGCGTCGCTGGATCCGGAGCCGCCCTGTTCGACGAAGACCGCGAACGCGACGTCGCCCTGCCAGCCGACGAACCAGGCGTGCGTGTTGGCCGGGTCGTTGTCGTACTCGGCGGTGCCGGTCTTGCCGTACACCGGCTCACCCGGCACGTCCCGCAGCGCCTCGGCGGTGCCGTCGGTTACCACCGCCCGCATCATCGCGCGTAGCGCGTCGACGGCGGCGGCGTCCAGCTGCGGACCGTCCGGTACGGGGGACTGCGGTGCCGGCTCCGAGATCAGCGTCGGCTGCCGCCACTGGCCGCGGGCGACCGCTGCCGTCGCCCCGGCCATCGCCAGCGGGCTGACCAACGTGGTGCCCTGGCCGAACGCGGCAGCGGCCCGCTCGGCCGGCGGACCACCGGTGGAGACCTTGCCGGTGAACGCGGAAACTCCCAGCCGCCACTCGCCCTCCAGCCCGAGCAGCCGGCCCGCCTCGGCCAGCCCGTCGGCGCCCAGCTCGGGCGCGAGGTTGGCGAACGTGGTGTTGCAGGATTTCGCGAAGACGCTCCGGAACGGCACCCGGCCCAGATCGAAGCCGTTGGCGTTGGTGAAGGTCCGGCCGTCGACGGTGGCGGTCTTCGGGCAGTCGACGGCGACGTCCGGGCCGACCGCGCCGGATTCGAGCAACCCGAGCGTGCTGACCATCTTGAAGGTGGATCCGGGCGGGACCTGCGCGGTGAACGCGAGGTTCTCCGTACCGCCGTCGGGGCCGTTCGCGACGGCGACCAGCGCGCCGTCGCTGATCCGCACCGCGACCAGCGCGCTGCGGCGCGGCTGCCCGGCGAGGGCCGCGTCGGCGGCGGTCTGCGTCGCGACGTCCAGCGTGGTCCGCAGCGGATCACCGGGTCGGGCGTCGGAGCTGAACAGCACCTCGTCGGCGGAGACCGTGCCGTCCGGGGCGGTCCCGGCGATCTGCACCGAATACCCCGGTACGCCGCGTAGCCGCTCCTCGTAGCCGCCCTGCAGTCCGCCGTGGCCGACCATGTCGCCGATCTCGTACCGGCCGGGGTGGGTCTCCATGTCCTGGCGCTGCACCGGGTCGACGGTGCCAAGCAGCGCGCGGGCGAACTCGCGGGTGGGGGCCAGGTCGCGCTGCTCGCTGCGGAACCGGGTGCCCGGCAGGTCGAAGATCCGGTCGGCGATCTGGTCGTACGCCTCCTTGCGCAGGGTGACCACGTCGACGAAGGCGTCCGGCTTGGCGGCGTCGAGCCGGTCCGGCAGGTCGGTCAGGTCGATCGGCGGGCTGATCGTCGGGCGGATCGCCCGGAACGCGGCGTCGAGGTCGTCGACCAGGGCATCCGGCGAAACGACCTCGCTGGGCTGTACGCCGATCACGACGACGTCGCGTGGCGCGACGACCGGCTCCCCGGCGCCGTCGAGGACCGGCCCGCGTCGCGGAGCGAGGCGGTTGAGCTGGAACCGGTCGCCGGTGGCGAGCTGTTCGTGGACGATGGCCGGATCCCAGATGATCTGCCAGCCGTCGTCGGCGGCCTGCCGCAGCCGGATCGAGGTGGTGTAGCTCCAGCGTACGTCGCCGGGCAGCGTCCATTCGACGGCGAGGGAGCTGGTCGCGATGTCCGCGGTGACGTCGGCTTCGCCGTCGCGGCGCAGCTGCGGCGGCGTGTCCGACAGGTCCCCGACCAGCGCGGCCAGCTCTTCGCCCACGTCGGTGGCGGGCAGTCGCTGCCCGGCCGGGGTGATGAAGCCGATCGTGGACACGTCGCCGGCCAGCCAGCCGTCGACGAAGGCGTCGACGGTGCGTTCCGGCCCGTCGTCGGACGAACAGCCGGTCAGGGCGGTGCCGGTGAGTACCAGGGCCGCGGTGAGCGCGGCTGACCAGCGGAGCCGACGGATCGGCTGGCGGTGCGGGCGCGCTGCCTCGATACGCATGCGGGCGGTCCCCTTCCGGACGCATGGCGGACAGCCGAACGGTAGTACGTCGGCGCACCGGCTGCTGCCCCTCGGCACCGGCCAGGACAGGCCCGGCACCGGCCGAGACAGGTGATGAATCGAGGGTCCCGGGGTAACCAGGAGACGCAGGTCCGCGGTCCGGCCCTGGCCTTATCACGTGTGGTGGCCACTTGGTGTCACCAAGCCGACTGCCAAGGGCCGGAGCGCCGTCAGATCGATGATCGAGAAGGCTTAGGCTTGGCCGTAGTTGACCCCACAGAGTCGTGGGGCCGAGGGGAGTCCGCACCAATGAACCGGCGTCCGGGGACGAAGTCGAAACGCAAAACTTCGGGCGGTGACGAGCGACGCCGCCCCACCACCGGGCCGCAACCGCAGGCCGATCCGGGCCTCGGCGAGCCATTCGCCGTACGGGTGCTCCCGCCACCGGAGACGACCCTCGCCGCGGTCGTCGACGACGGCGACGACACCGGGCTCGACGAGCCGATGCCCAGCGCGGAGCGGCTGATCGCGCAGGCCGTGTCGCTCGCCGACACCGATCACGACACCGCCTCCCTGGTGGACCGATTTTGGCGGTTCGCGGCCGACGAGGAACTGGTCGGCCGCACCCCGCAGGAGATGCTCGCCGCCGCCCGGGCACACCGGGAGCTGGCTGGGCACCGGCTGCCCGGCGAGCTGAAGCTGCGGTTGAACGCCCCCGCCGCGCGCCAGCCGTGCACCGTCATCGAGATCGTCGCCGACGACATGCCGTTCCTGGTGGACTCGGTGACCGCGCTGCTCAACGAGCGGCACTTCGACGTCCAGCTGCTGGTCCACCCCCTGGTCGTGGTTCGGCGTGAGCCGCTCGGCCAGTTGACCGAGGTGGCCGCCGACGTCGAGCCGGACGACGCCATCGACGGCGACCTGGTGGAAAGCTGGATCCGGATCGAGATCGATCCGGTCCGGGACGCCGGCGACCGGGACCGGCTGGTCCGGGATCTGCAGCGGGTGCTCACCGACGTCCGTGAGGCGGTCGAGGACTGGCCGAAGATGCGCCGTCGGGCACTGACCCTCGCCGACGAGCTGGGCAAGGCCGACGACCGGCCGGCCGACGAACTGGGCAGTGCCGGTGTGCTGCCGGTGCCGGAGAAGGACGTCAACGACTCGGTCGAGCTGCTGCGGTGGCTGGCCGACGACCATTTCACCTTCCTCGGCTACCGCGAGTACCGGCTGGTCGACAGCGGCGACGGGGACAAGGCGCTGGTCGCGGTGTTCGGCACCGGGCTCGGCATCCTGCGCCAGGACCAGACCCGGCCCCGCCCGCTCACCTCGATGACCCCGCAGGCGGCGGAGAAGGCGCTGGAGAAGCGGCTGCTGATCATCACCAAGGCCAACTCGCGGGCCACGGTGCACCGGGCCGCCTACCTCGACTACATCGGTTTCAAGATCTTCGACGAGGCCGGGGAGGTGGTCGGCGAGCGGCGTTTCCTCGGCCTGTTCTCCACCGCCGCGTACCGCACCAGCGTCCAGGAGCTGCCGGTGGTCCGGCGCAAGGTCGCCGAGGTGCTGGAACGCTCCGGTCTCAGCCCGCGCAGCCACTCCGGCAAGGACATGCTCCAGATCCTGGAGACCTACCCCCGCGACGAGCTGTTCCAGATCCGTACCGACGATCTCTATCAGGCTGTGCTCGGCGTGCTGCGGATGGCCGGGCGCCGCCAGTTGCGGCTGTTCCTGCGCTCCGACGGGTACGGGCGGTTCCTGTCCTGCCTGATCTACCTGCCCCGGGACCGGTTCACCACCCACAACCGGCTCCGCATGCAGCAGATCCTGCTGCGCGAACTCAACGGCGTCGGCGTGGACTACACCACCCGGGTCACCGAGTCGATGCTCGCCCGGGTGCACTTCATCGTGCGTACCGACCCGGCTGCCCCGCCGGTCGAGCTCGACCCGGACCGGCTCGCCGAACTGCTCGCCGACGCCACCCGGCTGTGGGAGGACGACTTCCGGCTGGTGCTGGAGCGCAAACTCGGCGACGAGTCGGCCAAGTCGCTGCACCGGCGGTACGCCAGCGCCTACCCGGAGGGCTACAAGGAGGAACACACCGCGTACGAGGCGGTGCAGGACCTGGCCAAGCTGGAGCTGCTGGAGGAGCCCGGCCAGCTGGAGATGCACCTGTTCCGGCCCGCCAGCGGCACCGGGTCCGACGAGCGCGACGTCCGGTTCAAGGTCTACCGGTACGGCGAACCGATGGTGCTCTCCGACGTGCTGCCGGTGCTGCACTCCCTCGGCGTCAAGGTGGTCGACGAGCGGCCCTACGAGATAGCCCGCATCGACCAGCTGATCTACCTGTACGACTTCGGGCTGCGGCTGCCGGTCGGCGCACGGGCGATGAGCGAGGTCCGCCCGCACGTGGAGAACGCGTTCTCGGCGGCCTGGCGCGGCGAGGCCGAGATCGACGGCCTCAACGAACTGGTGCTGCGTGCCGGGCTCACTTGGCGGCAGGTGGTGGTGCTGCGCACGTACGCGAAGTACCTGCGCCAGGCCGGCACCGTGTTCTCCCAGGAGTACATGGAGTCGACCTTCATCGCGTACCCGGCGATCGCGGCGGCGCTGGTGCGGCTGTTCGAGACCCGCTTCTCGCCGGCGCTCGACCTCGACGACGACCGTCGCCGGGCGCTCGGACAGGAGCAGGTCGCCGCGATCGGCCGGCAGTTCGACGAGGTGGACAGCCTCGACCAGGACCGGATCCTGCGCAGCTATCTGACGTTGATCCTGGCCACCCTGCGGACCAACTTCTACCAGCGTGGCGTCGAGGGCCGACCGACGCCGTACGTGGCGGTGAAGCTCGATCCGCAGACGATCCCGGAGCTGCCGGCACCCCGCCCGGCGTACGAGATCTTCGTCTACTCGCCCCGCTTCGAGGGCGTGCACCTGCGCTTCGGCGAGGTGGCCCGGGGCGGGCTGCGCTGGTCTGACCGGCGGGAGGACTTCCGTACCGAGGTGCTCGGCCTGGTCAAGGCACAGATGGTGAAGAACGCGGTGATCGTGCCGGTGGGTGCCAAAGGCGGCTTCGTGGTGAAGCAGTCGGGCGGTCCGGCCCGGGGGCGCGGCGCGGCGGGGCCACCGGACCGGGAAGCGGCGCAGGCCGAAGGGGTGGCCTGCTATCAGCAGTTCATCTCCGGCCTGCTGGACGTCACCGACAACATCGTCGGCGGGCAGATCGTGCCGCCGCCCGGGGTGGTCCGCCACGACGGCGACGACCCGTACCTGGTGGTCGCCGCGGACAAGGGCACCGCGACCTTCTCCGACGTGGCCAACGCGATCTCGCTGGCCCGGGGTTTCTGGATGGGTGACGCGTTCGCCTCCGGCGGGTCCGCCGGCTACGACCACAAGAAGATGGGCATCACCGCCCGGGGCGCCTGGGAGTCGGTCAAGCGGCATTTCCGGGAACTCGGCGTGGACATCCAGCGGCAGGACTTCACCGTCGTCGGCGTCGGCGACATGTCCGGCGACGTGTTCGGCAACGGGATGCTGCTGTCCGAACACACCCGGCTGGTCGCCGCCTTCGACCATCGGCACGTCTTTCTCGACCCGGACCCGGACGCCGCCACCTCGTACGCCGAGCGTCGCCGGCTGTTCGACCTGCCGCGCTCGTCCTGGGCCGACTACGACCCGCAGCTGATCTCGGCCGGCGGCGGGGTGTACCCGCGTACCGCCAAATCGGTGCCGGTCAGCCGGCAGGTCCGGGCGGTGCTCGGCCTCGACGCCGCCGCCGAGGTTCTCTCCCCGCCGGAGCTGATCCGGGCGATCCTGCGCGCCCCGGTCGATCTGCTGTTCAACGGCGGCATCGGCACCTACGTGAAGGCGTCGACCGAGTCGCACACCGACGCCGGTGACAAGGCCAACGACGCGATCCGGGTCGACGGCCGGTCGGTGCGGGCCAAGGTGGTTGGGGAGGGTGGCAACCTCGGGCTCACCCAGCGGGGCCGCATCGAGTACGCCAACTTGGGTGGTCGGATCTACACCGACTTCATCGACAACTCGGCCGGGGTCGACTGCTCCGACCACGAGGTCAACATCAAGATCCTGCTCGGTGGCGCGGTCGCCGACGGCGAGTTGACCGTGCCACGGCGCGACGCCCTGCTTGCCGAGATGACCGACGAGGTCGCCGCCCTGGTGCTGCGGGACAACTACGACCAGGCCCGGGCGCTGGCCAACGCCTGCGCCCAGGCTCGGCCGCTGCTGCCGGTGCACCGGCGGATGATCAGCGACCTGGAGCAGGCCGGCCGTCTCGACCGTGAGTTGGAGGCGTTGCCGACCGACGAGGACCTGGCCGAGCGGATGCGGGCCGGGGCGCAGGGACTGACCCTGCCCGAGTTCGCGGTGCTCCTCGCGCACACCAAGATCTCGATCGAGAGTCAGGTGCTCGCCGACGGGCTGCCGGACGAGCCGTGGACCGATCAGGTCCTGGTCGACTACTTCCCGACCCCGCTGCACCAGCGCTACGCCGACCGGATGGCCGACCACCGGCTGCGCCGGGAGATCGTCGTCACCAGCCTGGTCAACGAGGCCGTCAACCGGGGCGGCATGTCGTTCGTCTACCGGACGATGGAGGAGACCGGGGCGTCGGCGGCCGACGTGCTCCGGGCCTACGTGGTGATCCGTGACGTGTTCGCCCTCGATGAACTCTGGGCTGGCATCGACGGGCTGGACAACGTGGTCACCACCGACGCCCAGGTGGCGGTTTACCTGGAGAGTCGCCGGCTGTTGGACCGGGCGGTCCGTTGGCTGGTCACCAACCGCCGGTCCCCGCTGGACGTGCCGGAGGAGACCGCTCGGCTGCGCGACGGGGTGTCCCGCCTCCTGCCTGACCTGGGGGAATTCTTCCGTGGCGATGAGCGGGAGTCGCTGCGGGCGCACGTCGACACGATGATCGGGCGCGGTCTGCCGCCGGACCTGGCGGACCGGGCCACCCGGATCATGTACAGCTTCGGGCTGCTCGACGTGGTGGAGACCAGCGCCGACACCGGTCGCGATGTCACCGAGGTCGCCACGGTGTACTACCTGCTGTCCGAGCGGTTCCGGGTGGACTGGCTGCTGAGCAAGATATCGTTGCTGCCCCGGGAGGACCGCTGGCAGACGCTGGCCCGCACCGCGCTGCGGTACGACCTGTACGCGGCGTTGGCCGCGCTCACCGTCGAAGTGCTCACCTGCACCCCGGCTGACCTGCCGGTGGCTGAGCGCGCCGAACAGTGGGAACAGGACAACGCCAGCGCCGTCGCGCGGGTGCGTCGGGCGATGGAGGACTTCGCACACTCCCCGGCGGACCTGGCGGCCTTGTCGGTTCTGCTGCGCCAGATCCGTACCTTGGTCAGGACATCTTCGGCGAGCTGACCGTACTGTCGTAAAGGTTGCATACTCTCGGCAGGGCAAGGAGAAGCCTTCTTGGCGGGCCGGGTTTCTCCGTACGACGGGACGGCCGGCGGTGCGCGGGCCGGCGGCGTGGTCAGGAGGCACGATGCTGGACAAACGCCTCTATCACCACCTGGTCAGCTGGCTGGGGCAGTGGCCGGCGGGGCGGGCGTTGCAGGTGGTCGGCTCGGAGCGGCGGGTACGCCCCGGCTGGGACGGTCGGCCGTGTCCGGTGGTCGGCGTCGGCGCGCCGGGTGGCGCGGTGCTGTCCGTACCGCCGGACAAGGTCGGGGCGGTCCGGTCGTTGACCGACCTGCCGGTCAACGACCTGCTGGCCAAACTGCCCGCGGCGGTCGGCCACGCCGGCTGGCGGGCGCACCGGGCGGTGTTCCGCTACTGCCTGGCGCCGACTCCGTTGCCGGACGTCGGTGACTGGATCGACCCCACCGACGACGTGGTGCCGCCGTGGCTGCAGCGGTTCACCAGCCCGGTGCTGGTCGCCCGGGACACCGACGGGGCGTTCCTGGCCGGTGTCGGGCTCAAACGCCACGACGCCCACGGCCAGGAGATCTCGGTCGGCACCGTTCCCGCGGCCCGTGGCCGTGGCCTGGCCAGCCGGCTGGTGGCCCAGGCCGCGCGGCAGGTGCTGGACGCCGGGGCCGTCCCCACCTATCTGCACGAGCCGACCAACACCGCGTCGGCGAAGGTGGCCGCTGCGGCCGGCTTCCGCGACCGTGGTTGGACCGCGTACGGCATCTTCGACGCCTGAGGCCCGAGACGGTGGGCGGCCGGTTCATCCGGTACGGGCGATGCCCGACCACCCGATCGACCGCGACTCTGCCGGTGGGTGATGGGTGGAGGGAGCGGAGCATGCCGCAGACGACGCGGACAGCCGAGGCCAGACGTACAGCGCAGGCGGGCGAGCCGATGCCGGCGACCCGGGAGTTCTTCGACCGGTTCGGCCATCGGGAGACCGCGCCGTTGCTGCGCCAGATCTCCGGCACGGTGCGGTTCGACCTGGCCGACGACGAGCGGGTGGACTACTGGTTCGTGACCTTGGACAACGGAAAGGCGGAGCTGACCCGGGAGAACCGCGAGGCCGACTGTGTGCTGCGTACCGATGGGGTGATCTTCGAGGCGATGGCCCGGGGCGAGGTCAACCCGATGGCGGCGATGCTGCGGTCCCAGATCATGGTCCTCGGCGACCTGCGGCTGTTGATCCTGATCGAACGGATGATGCCCGGCCCGCCCGGTTCCCACGATCCGCGCGTGTTCGCCAAACGGGAGAGGACGGAGAAATGACCGAGGGAATGGTCAGCATCCTGGACGGCAACACCTTCGTGGTCAGCGACAGCCAGGGCGACATCGACGCCTCGCCGGCCGCGCCGACCGGGCTGTTCTCCTTCGACACCCGGTTCCTGTCGAAGTGGCAGCTGACCATCAACGGGGAACGGCTGAGCTCGTTGTCGGTCGACGACCTGCAGTACTTCGAGGCGCGGTTCTTCCTGGTGCCCGGCGAGCCGACACACTACGTCGACGCCGAGATGTCGGTGATCCGCCAGCGTTGGGTGGGCGGCAGTTTCGACGAGGAACTCACCATCCTCAACCACGCCCAGGAGCCGATGGAGCTCACCGTACGGCTGGAGGCGGGCAGCGACTTCGCCGACCTGTTCGAGATCAAGGACGTCCGCAACAAGGTCGGTAAGCACTACGCCCACGTCGACCAGGACTGCCTGCGGCTGGGCTACCAGCGGGAGACCTTCCACCGGGAGACGATCATCTCCAGCAGCGAGTCGGCGATCTTCGACGAGCACGGGTTGAGCTTCCAGATCACCATCGAACCGCACGGCCAGTGGGTCACCCACCTCAAGGTGAAGACCACCGCGATCGGTCCCGACGGCCGCGACGTGCGGGAGAGCCTGCTCGGCCAGCACTTCGACCGGCCGAAGCCGGAGATGCGCCGGGACCTGGAGGAGTGGGTCGCCCGGGCGCCCCGGCTGGCCTGCGACTGCGAGCCGCTGGCGTCGACGTACAAGCGGAGCCTGGTCGACCTGGCCGCGCTGCGCTACACGCCGTTGTCGTTGGGCGGCCAGTCGGTGCCGGCGGCCGGTGTGCCGTGGTTCGCCACCATGTTCGGCCGGGACAGCATCTTCACCAGCCTGCAGGC
The DNA here is from genome assembly GCF_048060115.1 of Micromonospora sp. LOL_023. Classification (NCBI taxonomy): domain Bacteria; kingdom Bacillati; phylum Actinomycetota; class Actinomycetes; order Micromonosporales; family Micromonosporaceae; genus Micromonospora; species Micromonospora sp. LOL_023. The sequence goes on along the minus strand of NZ_JBHMIM010000026.1, from coordinate 76,887 downwards.
GTTGCCGTTCGCCCCCGAGCTGGCCTCGGCGACGCTGCAGCTGCTCGGTGGGCTGCAGGGCAGCAAACTCGACGACTTCCGGGACGAGGAGCCGGGCAAGATCCTGCACGAGATCCGGTACGGCGAGTCGTCGGCGTTCGAGGAACAGCCGCACACCCCGTACTTCGGTGCCGCCGACTCGACGCCGTTGTTCGTGGTCCTGCTCGACGAGTACGAGCGGTGGACCGGGGACGCGAAGCTGGTCCGGGGGCTGGAGCAGGAGGCCCGGCGGGCGTTGGACTGGATCGACACCTACGCGGACCTGCTCGGCAACGGCTACGTCTGGTATGAGCGGCGCAACAAGGATACCGGTCTGGAGAACCAGTGCTGGAAGGACTCCTGGGACTCGATCTGCTATCGCGACGGCCGGCTGCCCGGCTTCCCCCGGGCCACCTGTGAGCTGCAGGGGTACGCCTACGACGCGAAGATGCGCGGTGCCCGGCTCGCCCGCGAGATCTGGAAGGACCCGGAGTTCGCCGACCAACTGGAACGTCAGGCGGCCGACCTGAAGCACCGGTTCAACCGGGATTTCTGGGTCGCCGACGGCGAGTACTACGCGATCGCCCTCGACCCGGAGGGCGGCCAGGTCGACGCGTTGTCGTCCAACATCGGCCATCTGCTGTGGAGCGGCATCGTCGACGCCAGCAAGGCGAAGAAGGTGGCCAAGCACCTGCTCAGCCCACGGATGTTCTCCGGCTGGGGGGTCCGGACCCTGGCGGAGGGGGAGGGGCGGTTCAACCCGATCGGCTACCACGTCGGCACGGTCTGGCCGTTCGACAACTCGTTCATCGCCTGGGGTCTGCGCCGGTACGGGTTCGTCGAGGAGGCGTCGCGGATCGCCGATGGGATCATCAACGCCGCGCAGTACTTCAACGGCCGGCTACCGGAGGCGTTCGGCGGCTACGACCGCGCGTTGACCAAGTATCCGGTGGAGTATCCGACCTCCTGTAGCCCGCAGGCCTGGTCGACCGGGGCGACGCTGCTGTTGCTGCGGACCCTGCTCGGGATGGAACCGCAGGGCGAGCATCTGGTGGTCGACCCGGCGCTGCCGATCAGCATGGGTCGGATCGAGTTGCTGGACATTCCGGGACGCTGGGGGCACATCGACGCCTTCGGCCGGGGCCGGATGGACATCCACCGCAAGCAACGCCAACCCGCCTGATCCGTTCGCTCCCGGACGCAGGCGAGTAGGGTGGGTGGCGTGCGGGTCGGGATAGTGGTGCTGCCGGACGAGTCCTGGTCGGTGCTGTCGGACCGGTGGCGTCAGGTCGAGGAATGGGGTTTCGACCACGCCTGGACGTACGACCATCTCGGCTGGCGCGACCTGGTCGACGGACCGTGGTTCGATGCGGTGCCGACGCTGACCGCCGCCGCCACCGTCACCTCGCGGATCCCGCTGGGCACGCTGGTCGCCTCGCCGAACTTCCGGCACCCGGTGCACTTCGCCCGGGAGATCACCGCGCTGGACGACATCTCCGCCGGCCGGGTCCTGCTCGGCGTCGGTGCCGGCGGGCTCGGTTTCGACGCCACGGTCCTCGGTGCCGACCCGCTGCCACCACGGGCGCGCGCCGACCGTTACGCGGAGTTCGTCGAGCTGCTCGACCTGTTGCTGCGTCAGGATCAGGTCACCTGGCAGGGCCGCTACTACCAGGCGGTCGACGCCCGGAGCACCCCCGGCTGTCGGCAGCAGCCACGCGTGCCGTTCGTGCTGGCGGCCAACGGGCCGCGCTCGCTGGCGCTGGTCGCCCGCTTCGGTGCCGGCTGGGTCACCACCGGCACCGCCTTCGACGACCTGGAGTCCTGGTGGGCGTCGGTGGCCGGGCTGGCCGAGGGGTGCACGGCGGCGATGGAGAAGGCCGGCCGGGATCCGGCCAGCCTACGCCGGTACCTGTCGTTGGACTCCGCGCCGGTCTTCTCGCTGTCCAGCGCCAGCTTCTTCGTCGACGCGGTCGAGCGGGCCGCTGGCCTCGGCTTCACCGACGTGATCACCCACTGGCCGCGCCGGAGCAGTTGGTACGCCGGTGACGAGCGGGTGCTGGTCGAGGTCGCCACCGAGGTCCTGCCGACCCTGCGGGGGTCGTGACCAGAGTGGAGTCTCTCGTGCGCTCGGATGTTCACTGCGGTTGTCTGGTCGGGCGAGTTCGGTAGACATCGCGGCACTCAATCGCCAGCGGTTCGTGGCACAGGGGTGGGCGGGCCTGCGGTGTGGTCGGCGTCGTCAGCTGGCTGTACGGCGGCATCGAGATTGCCGCGCAGCGCGGTGACCTCGGCCCGCAGCGCGGCCAGTTCGGCGGTGAGAGCGGCGACATCGCGCCGGGTGGCGGGCGCCGCGTCGGTGTCCGACTTCCCCGCCGTGTTGGAGATCCGTTCCACGATCCAGCTCGCCAGCGAGCCGGTGACGAAACCGATCAGGCCGATCCCGCCGATCATGAGCGCGAGGGCGACGAACCGGCCGGTCGTCGTGACCGGGTAGTAGTCACCGTAGCCGACGGTGGTGATGGTGACCACTGACCACCACAGTGCGTCCGGGTAGGTGTTGATCGCCCCGTCCGGATGACGCCGTTCAGCGTCCAGCACCGCCAGCGCCGAGACGATCACCAGCAGCAATGTGGTGGATCCGACGTACAGCGCGAGCCGGCCGCGGGCCCAGACCTCGGTCCGCCGGGTCAACGTGAGCACCGCGGTGACCAGCCGCAGCATCTGCAACGGCCGCAGCACCGGCAACAGCAGCACCACCAGGTCGAACAGGTGACCGCGGACGAAGCCGCGCCGGTCGGCCGCCAGCCACAGTCGTACGGCGTAGTCGACCCAGAAGATCAGCCAGATCGCGATGTTGGCAGCGACACACACAGCGCGCCATCGTGGCGGCAGCTGCGGGTACAGAATGGGCGCGGCGTAGACGACGAGGAACGCCACCGCGAGTACGGTCAGCCCGGCAGCCGTCCGGCGCTCCCACCGGCGGAGCTGTTCCTCGTTGCGAAGGGCTGGACCCGGATCCTGGAGAGACATGCCAGACAGGTTGCCTGATGCCCGCAACAGGCCGGCAACGGGCCAGCGGCGGCACCGGTGGCGGCGGCCGATGTGGCGCCGTGGCGCCGACCGGTTCCAACACCCGGCGCAGGTCATCGCCGGTGGGTTCGCCGCCACCGTACTGATCGGGACGGCCCTGCTGATGCTGCCGGTGGCGACCCGGGCCGGGGACCCGCCGCCGTTGATCGACGCCCTGTTCACCGCGACCTCGGCGGTCTGCGTGACCGGACTGGTGGTGGTCGACACCGCCGGCTACTGGTCGCCGTTCGGCCAGCTGGTGATCCTGACCCTGATCCAGATCGGTGGTCTGGGGATCATGACGCTGGCCACCCTGCTGACCGTGCTGTTGTCCCGCCGGCTCGGCCTGCGGGCCCGGTTCCTCGCTCAGGCGGAGACGAAGACGCTCAGCCTGCGCGACGTCCGCCGGGTGGTGCGCAACATCGTGCTGTTCAGCCTGGCGGTCGAATCGGTGGTGGCGGTGGTGCTGACGGTCCGGTTCGCGCTCGGCTACGACTATCCGTGGGGCCGGGCCGCCTACCACGGGGTGTTCCACGCGGTGTCGGCGTTCAACAACGCCGGCTTCGCCCTGTACGCGGACAGTCTGATGGGGTTCGTTGCCGATCCGTGGGTCATGGTCACCATCGCGGTCGCGGTGATCGTCGGTGGGCTCGGATTCCCGGTGGTGTTCGAGTTGCTGCGCTCCTGGCGTCGGCCCCGGTCCTGGTCGGTGCTGACCCGGATCACCATGGTGTTGACGGTGAGCCTGCTGGTGCTCGGCACGATCGTGTTCACCCTGGTGGAGCTCCGTAATCCGGCGACCCTCGGGCCGCTCGACGCCCCGCAGAAGCTGCTCGCCGGCTTCTTCGCCTCGGTGATGACCCGCACCGCCGGCTTCAACAGCATCGACATCGCCGGGTTGCGGCCGGAGAGCCTGCTGCTCAGCGACGTCCTGATGTTCATCGGCGGTGGCAGCGCGGGCACCGCCGGCGGGGTGAAGGTGACCACGGTCGGTCTGCTGGCGTTCGTGCTGTGGGCCGAGATGCGCGGCGAAACCAAGGTCAACGTAGGGTCGCGGCGGGTGCCGGAAACCAACCAGCGACAGGCGCTCGCGTTGCTGCTGTTGGCGTTGGGCGCGGTGGCGGTGGCGACGTTCGCCCTGCTGGCGATGACCCGCTACACCCTCGACCAGGTGCTGTTCGAGGTGATTTCCGCGTTCGCCACGGTGGGTCTGTCGACTGGCATCACCGCCGGGCTGCCGCCTGCGGCGGACGTACTGCTGATCGTGTTGATGTTCATGGGGCGGATCGGGCCGTTGACGGTCGCGTCGGCGCTGGCGTTGCGCGAGCGGAGCCGGCGCTACGAGCTCCCGGAGGAAAGGATCATCGTTGGCTGAGTCACGCAACGAGCCGGTCGTGGTGATCGGGCTGGGTAGGTTCGGCGGGGCGCTGGCCGTCGAGCTGGCCAGCCGGGGCACCGAGGTGCTCGGCATCGACGGCGACGCCCGGACCACGCAGAGCCTCAGCGGCCAACTGCCGCACCTGGCCACCGCCGACGCCACCGACCTGGAGGCGCTGCGCCAGCTCGGAGTGGGCGACTTCCACCGAGCGGTGGTCGGCATCGGCACCGACATCCAGGCGAGCATCCTGGCCACGTCGCTGCTGTCCGAGCTGGGGGTGGCCGACATCTGGGCCAAGGCGATCAGCCGCCAGCATGGCCGGATCCTGGAACGGATCGGTGCCCACCACGTGATCCTGCCCGAGCACGACATGGGGGAGCGGGTCGCCCATCTGCTCAGCGGGCGGCTGCTCGACTACGTCGAGGTGGACCGGGACTTCGCGATGGTCAAGACGACCCCGCCGCAGGACGCGGTGAGCGTGCCGTTGCGCGAGTCGCGGGTGCGGTCCCGGTACGGGGTGACCGTGGTGGCGGTGAAGAGCGAGGCGCACGGAGCGAAGGCCCGGTTCACCTACGCGACACCGGACACGGTGCTGATGTACGGCGACCTCGTTCTGGTGATCGGCCGGATCAACGACGTGGAGCGGTTCGCCGAGGCCGGCTGATCCCGCCAGCGGCCACCGGGCCGGGCACGGCGGGGTCAGGCGCACAGCGGGGTCAGGGGTGCGTTGGGGGTCAGGTGCGCGGCCGGCGGGCGTAGTAGACGAACGCGGGTGGCAGGTTGGCCAGCACCGTACGCCCCATCACCACCTCTTCGAACCGTTCCCGCAGCAACTGCCGGAACCGGCGGGCCGGCGGGGTCTGCGCGGCGAACACGTACGCGAACGTGGTGAACGCGCCGCCCGGTGCCAGCACCTCGCAGACCGCGTCGAGCGCGGACAGCTGCAGGTCGCGGGGGAACGACGCCCAGGGCAGGCCACTGACCACGACGTCCGCGGCGGTCACTCCGCGCTCTGCGATCAACGACTGGCACTCGGTGGCGTTGCCGGTGATCACCTCGACCTTCGGGTGCCGAGCGGTGAGCAGGTCGGCGAGGGTCGGGCTCAGCTCGACCGCCAGGTGCCGGCCCCGACCGGCGAGCCGGTTCTGGATCATTCCGGTGCAGGACCCGGTGCCCGGTCCGAGCTCGACGACCACCGGCTCACCGCGCTCCGGTAGCGGTGCGGTGAGCGCCTCGGCGAGCCGCCGGGAACTCGGGGCGACCGCCCCGATGCGGGCGGGCGAGCGGAGGAACTCGCGGGCGAAGGTGCCGAGGTCGCCGCGTAGCCGGCCCGCATCCACCGGACCGGGCTGCGGCGTGGTGGCGGTCTCGGACGCGGGTACGGACATGAGGGGGGCTCCTCTGCGCGGGGGGTGGCCGGACAGGCCGGCTGGCACAGAATGCCGGGATTGGCACATCGTGTCAACGGCGCCAGCGGCGGCCGTCGCACAGCCCAGCCGGCGGCCAGTAGCGGCCCAGCCGGGACCAGTAGCGGTCAGCCCTGGGCGGTGAGCAGCCCGCGCAGGTAGGCAGCCTGGCCGACGTGTTGCAGGTCGTCGTTGGCCACGCTGACCAACCGTACGCCGAGAGTCACCGGCGGATCCCACCGCTCGTCGACGATCCGGTCCAGGTCCGCGTCGGTCAGCCTGCTGAGGAATCCACGGGTACGCTCGGCGACCGCGACGTGGTAGTCGACCAGCACCGCCGCGTCCTGCGGCGCGACCGCCGCCACCTGCTCGGCGGTGTGCCCGTAGCCGGTGTCGGCCGGGTCCGCCGCCAGGCCGAACCGCTGCGCCCAGTCGCCACCGGCCCAGATCTGCGGCTCGCCGAGCACCTCAGCCAGGTGATCGTCCTGTACCCGGGTGAGATGCCAGACCAACCAGGCGATCGGGTTCGTGCCGGGCGCCGGTGACCAGCACAGCTGCTGCGGGCTCAGCCCGTCCACCGCCTCGCGTACCAGGTCCGGTAGTCGGTCGAAGGTCTCCACCAGCAGTGCGCTCGCATCCACCGTTCGTCCCCTCCTGCGTCCGGGTCGGCTGCGCGACCCTCCTGCTGGGCCGGCCGCGGCGGCCGTGGGCTGTCAACCTCACCTGGCCCGCCATCTGTTCTTCCCCGGTCGCCGCCACCATTCTTACCCGGTTTCAGGGCGAGTATCTGAGCCGGCTGGCCGCAGCCGAGGGCGACGCGGACGGACCCCGCGACAGCGGTGCGAGCGGTCACCTCGGCCAACCACGGCCACACCGGCGCAATCCGATGCCGTACCACTGGTGGCTGGCGGCGATCGAGCGGTTCGGCGTGCTGACCGGGTTGGCCCGCGCCGGGTACCGCAGCCGGCCGGGCGGGGGGTCAGAGCCGGTCGAACGGCTCGGCGTAGCGGAACCTGCCGGGTACCGGCGGCAGCGGATTCAGGGCCCGGGCCTGGAAATACTCTCCCCACCGCGGATCGGGTGCGGCGATGCCGAGTGCGGCGGCCGGTCGCAGCCCGAACCGGCGGTAGTACGCCGGGTCGCCGAGCAGCGCGACGAGCGGCTCGTCCAGGGCTTCGGCGGCGGCGAGAACGGCGTGCGTGAGCGCCGTACCGACGCCGGCGCGTTGCCGGTCCGGGCGGACCGCCAGCGGACCGAGGCCCAGCACCGGCCGGTCGTCGAGGTACGCCCGGGTGCAGACCACGTGTCCGACGATGTCGCCGCCGGTCGCCGGGTCGCCGGCCTGATCATGGGTATCCATCGCGACCAGCGACAGGGCAGGGATCCATCCGGCGTCGGCGCGCAACTCGTCCAGCAGGCCGACCTCGATCGGTGGCTGCCCCGGCGCGTCCGCCGGGCTGAACGCCGCTGCCACGACCGCCCGGACCGCCGCGACGTCATCGGCGCGTTCCCGTCTCACCAGCATGCCCGTCATCGGACCACCACCGGTCTGGCCCCGGCAACCGATATCGCGCCCCGGCGGGGGACAATCGACGCGATGCCCATCGATCTGTACGACGTCATCCACCGCCGCCGCGACGTCCGGGCCGAGTTCACCGGGGCGCCGCTGCCGGACGAGGTGCTGCACCGGGTTCTCGCGGCCGCGCACGCCGCGCCGAGCGTCGGGCTGACCCAGCCGTGGGACTTCGTGCTGGTGCGCGATCGGGCCCGCCGGGACGCGTTCCACGCGCACGTGCGGCAGGAACGGGAGACGTTCGCGGCGACTCTCGATCCGTCGGCGGCGGCCCGGTTCGCCCACATCAAGATCGACGGGGTACGGGAGGCCACGCTGTCGATCGTGGTGACCTACGACCCGCAACGGGGCAGCCCGGCGGTGCTCGGCCGGCACGCCATCGCCGACGCTGGCCTCTACTCGGTCTGCCTGGCCATCCAGAACCTCTGGCTGGCGGCAACCGCCGAAGGTCTCGGAGTCGGCTGGGTCTCCTTCTACCGGGAGCCGTTCGTGCGGGACCTGCTCGGTATCCCGGTCGGCATCCGGCCAGTGGCCTGGCTCTGCGTCGGTCCGGTCAGCGGGCTGGCGGCGGAGCCGGATCTGGAGCGGCATGGCTGGCGGCGGCGCCGGCCGTTGACCGACGCCGTGCATCACGACCACTGGTGACTTTCGCGCCGGCCTCAGCCCGCCCGCCCTGCCCCGTTTGCCGGAACGGCAAGGAAGTTTGCCGGTACGCTGGCGGCGGCGGATCGTAGGTGCCGGAGGTGGTCAGGATGACTGACAACAAGACGGGGCAACCCGCGTACCGCACCGCCGTCGCGGTGATCGGCGGCGGCGCCGCCGGACTGAGCGCGGGGCTGACCCTGGCCCGTGCCCGGCGGGGCGTGATCGTGATCGACGCGGGCGAGCCGCGCAACGCGCCCTCGGCCGGCGTGCACGGGTTCCTCACCCGCGACGGAATGAGCCCGGCCGACCTGGTCGTCGCCGGCCGGCGTGAAGTCGAACGGTACGGCGGCATCGTGCTGCCCGGCCGGGCGGAGGCGGTCGAGCGCACCGGCGACGGCTTCGAGGTCCGGCTGGCCGACGGCCGGGCGGTGGCCGCCCGGCGGCTGCTGTTCGCCACCGGCGTGGTCGACGAACTGCCGGACATCCCGGGACTGCGCGAACGCTGGGGCCACGACGTGCTGCACTGCCCGTACTGCCACGGGTGGGAGGTCCGCGACCAGCCGATCGGGGTGATCGCCACCAGCGAGATGGCGATGCACCAGGTGCAGCTGTTCCGGCAGTGGAGCTCCGATCTGGTGCTGTTCACCCACACCGGGGTCGAGCTCACCGCCGAACAGGCCGAGCAGTTGGCGGCGCGTGGCGTCCGGGTGGTTTCCGGCGAAGTCGCCGGGCTGGAGGTCACCGACGACCGGCTCACCGGGGTGCGGCTCGCCGATGGCACCGTGGTGGCGCGTACGGCGTTGGTCGTCGCGTCCCGGCCCCTGATCGCCGCCGGGCAGGGCGGCGCCGCCGGGCTGCTGGCGCAGCTCGGGGTGCCGGTGACCGCACATCCGACCGGGATGGGCGAGCAGATCGAGGCGGATCCGACCGGGCGTACCCCGGTGCCGGGGGTCTGGGCGGCCGGCAACCTGACCAACCCGTTCGCCCAGGTGATGGCGTCGGCGGCGGCCGGCTCGATGGCGGCGGCGGCGCTCAACGCCGACCTGGCCGTGGCGGACACCGAAGCGGCGGTACGCCGGCACCGGGCCGAGCTCGCCGGAGTGGACGCGCCGGACGAGCCGGTGCACCACGGCCCAGCGGACGTCGCCGCCATGATCAGCCCACAGTTCTGGGACGAGCGGTACAGCTCCGTGGAGCGGGTGTGGAGCGGCAACCCGAATCCGCGACTGGTCGCCGTCGTCGACGGGCTGCCGGCCGGCACCGCCTGCGACGTCGGTGCCGGTGAGGGCGCCGACGCGATCTGGCTGGCCGACCGGGGCTGGGAGGTGACCGCGGTCGACGTCTCCGCGGTGGCGTTGCGCCGGGGCGCCGACCAGGCCACGGCGGCCGGTGACGACGTGGCGAAGCGGCTCACCTGGCAGCAAACCGACCTGCGGACCTGGGAGCCGGGGCTGGCACGGTTCGACCTGGTCACCGCCCAGTTCATGCACCTGCCGGACCCGGACCGGGCGATGCTGCACCGCCGGCTGGCGGCGGCGGTCCGCCCCGGCGGCACCCTGCTGATCGTCGGCCACGACCCGTCCGACCTGGACGTTCCCGGGGTACGCCGGCCCAGGATGCCGGACCTGATGTTCACCGCCGAGCAGATCGCGGCGGTACTGGACCCGCAGGAGTGGGTCAGCGTCCGGGCCGAGACGGTGCCCCGGTCGGCGACCGACCCGGACGGCAACCCGATCACGATCCACGACGCGGTGCTGCACGCCGTCCGCCGACGCTGAACAGACGCCCACCCGGCCCGCCGGGTGGGCGTCTGTCAGCAACGATCGGCAGTTCGTAGCCCCTAGTACAGGACGAGGTCACCACCGGACGCGGTCAGGTTGATCTCCTCGGTGGTGGTGCCGGTCCAGCTCGACGAGAAGATCAGCGTGTCACCGTCCCAGACGGTGATCCCGATCTTGTCCAGCTGGCCCGGCCCGCTCACCAGGGTCGCGCTCACCCGCATGGTCAGTCCGGTCGCCACCGGCACCGGCTGCTGCGGGGTGGAAAGGTCGAACAGCGTCACCTGGTAGCGCAGCTGCGCCGTGTCGGGGCCGCCGCCGAGAGCGTTCGAGCCGTACGACTCCAGGACGTTGCCCTGGAACTTGTACCGCTGGTCGCCGGAGCGGTAGCCGACCAGCACCTTGCCGACCAGCGCGTTGCCGTAGGTGATCCGGCCATCGAGGTCGAACTCGATCCGGTGATCCGGGTCCAGCGGGTAGGCGCCAGCGGTCGACTCGCTGCGCAGATAGCCGTCGCCGAGGAACCGCAGCCTGGTTGGCGGGGCGACGGTCACCGTCGTCGCGGTGGCGGACCCGGTGTAGCGGCCGGTCGCAGTGGCCGTCACCGGGTGGTTGCCGACCGGCAGGGTCGCCGTGCAGCTGGCCATGCCGCCAGTGAGGTCGGCGCCCCAGAGCTTCACCTCAGTGGCGCACAGCGTGGTGTCACCGCTGGTGAAGGCGAGCTGGGCGCCGCGGACGTCGCCGGCTTCGGCGCTCACCGCCGCCCGCAGCAGCACCTGTGCCTGGTCGGCGCCGGCCACCGGGTGCACCAGCGTGTCCCCGGTGTAGGCCAGCTCGGCCGGGCGGACCTGGTCGATGCGGATGTCGGCGTCGTTGAGGTCGAAGAAGACGTTGCCGACCGCTTCGATTCTGATCCGACCGGTGGTGGTGTCGATGTTCGGCAGGGTCACCGTGGCGCTGCCGTTGTTCGGCACCGTCTCGGCCAGCACGTACGGGAACGTCTTCGCCCCGTCGGTCGACAGCGAGATCCGCACCTGCGCCGCGTCGACCGGTGCCGCGTCGGTGCCGGCCACGTCCCAGGTGATCTCCTGTGTGGATCCGCCCAGGTAGAACGAGGGCACCTGCTGCGAGGTGACCAGGAACGGGCCCGCCTGCGGGGCCAGCACGACCTCGGTCTCGGCGTTGCCGACCCCACCGCCGCCGACCCGCCCGTCGCGGGCGGTCAGCTTGAAGTGCATGGTGCGGTCGTTGTCGTAGCCCACCCAGTCGGCGGTCGGCAGGAACTCCGAGTAGCAGTCCACCAGGGCCTGGGTCAGGTTGGAGGCACTGCCGCTGGCCGGTGGTTCCGGGGCGGCCGGGCAGGCACCGGTCCTGGCGTTGGTGTTGCCCGCCAGGATCTGCGCCATGTCCGGGAAGACCCGGGTCGGGTCGTCGTCGACCGCGTTCAGCCCGGGGGAGTAGTACTGCTGGGTGTCCTGCGGGCTGACCAGCGCCGACGTGCCGAAGACCCGGAACAGCGGGCCGTTGGTCTTGACGTTGCTGGTCAGTGCGGTGCCGGCGGTGCTGCCGCCGAGGATGCCGCCGCGGTCGTTCTGCTCCCACATGTACGTCAGCGGGTCGCCGTCGGCGTCGCTGGCGGTGCCGGTCAGCGCGAACGGGGTCCGTACCGGGATGGTCAACTGGTCCGGCACGGTGACCACCGGGGCATGGTTGGTGGTCGGGGTGACCTGCCAGCCGCCGTTGTCGACCGGGCCGCCCTTGGCGGTCTCACCGACGAAGCCGTCCGCGCCGTCAAAGGAGGTCAACCCCAGCGGCGACACGTTGGTCCGCGCCACGGCTCCGCCGTTGAACGTCACCTGGAAACCAGTGTTGTCGAGCGGGCCGACACCGCCGAACGCCGCGACGGTCACCGTCGCACCGGCCGGCCAGCCGGTGATCGACTCGATCGTCTCCTTGATGTAGGCGGCGGTGAAGCCCGGGCCGAATCCGATCTGCCGGGAGTTCCGGCCGTTGAAGGTGAACTGGAACGAGTCGCCGACGGTGTCGAAGTCGCGCAGCGACACCGTCTGCACCTCGTTGATTGCCGGCCGGGCCGAGTTCACGAACGTGGTGATCTCGTGGTAGCTGCGCTGCGACCAGTACGGGTCGGAATGCGGCTGCAGGTTGTCCTGCTGGCAGATGCCCGCGTACGCCATGATCGACGATCCGCTGCCCGGCTCGTACGAGTTGGCGGCGCTGCGGTTGCCGCCGGAGCAGTTCCACTGGGTGCCGTTGAAGGTGTGGTTGCCGGCGAACTGATGGCCGATCTCGTGCGCCACGTAGTCGACGGCGTAGAAGTCACCGATCGGGTTCGGCAGCCCGGTGCAGCCCCGGGCCTTGCCGTCGCCGCCGACCACGCCGAGTCCGGCGACGCCGCCGCCGGGCAGGCCGAAGCCGATGTGCCCGACGTCGAAGTTGCTGGCCCCGACGAGCTGGCCGAGGACGATCCGGTTGCGGTTCAGCGTCGCGCCGGAACAGCCGGTCAGGTTGGCCTCGGTGAAGCACGGCGCGGCACCGCACGGCCCGTTCGGGCCGGTGGCCAGCTCGGCGGTGTTCAGGTTGGTCTTGTCGGTGTCGTTGACCAGCACGAGCCGGATCGCGGTCTCGTCCTCGTAGATCTGGGTCACCCGGTTGATCAGCGTCACCTTGGCGGCGGTGACGTTCTGCGCGCCGAAGTAGTTGGCGTACGACGGATCGGTCAGGAACGCCAGCCGGTAGGTGCGCAGCTGGACCAGTGGCCCGGCAGGCTCATCGGCCTGGGCCTGGTCGATCTCCGCGCCGATCTCCTCGGCGGCGCCGCCGACGTCCGCGCGCTCGATCAGGTCACCGTGCCGGTTGACCAGGTCGTGGGCGTAGTAGCTGGCGTAGACGCTCTGGTCCCGGTGGTAGGGGTCGACGTACCAGGAGCCGCTCGACGAGCGAACCGAGGCGTGGAAGCCGAGCGGGGTCAGGTCGGCCCGGATCGTCGCGTTCGGGTCGTCGACGCCGGTACCGGCGTACGTCTGGATCTCCGGGTGGGCGGCGGCGAGACCGTCCTCCATCACCGGCGAGTTGGCGACCTTGAATCGGGCCAGCGTGCCGTCGGGGGTGGGCACGGTCAGCACCAGCGGCGCGGCCTGCGCGGCGCGGGCCGACTCGGCCGGCGCCCGGTCCAGCTGGGCCGCGATCGCGTCACGGTCCAACGTGTACGCGGCGAGCCGGTGCGCCTCGATGTCGGGGGTACGCCCGGAGCGGCTCGCCGCCGGCGCACCGTCGAGCGTGGCCCACGGGGTGCCGGCGATCGGTGTGCCGCCGTCCGGGGCGGCGCTGGCGGCGCCGGTCGGGCCGATCGCGGGCAGCAGCGCCGCCGCCATCACGGCGACGAGCAGGGCGATCAGCCGTCGGTTGCGGGACCGGCCGGTCCCGGACGGGGGTGGTGACTGGCCGCTCGGTGTCGAGGGGATCCTCAGCGAGGGGGTCCTCAAGATGTCTCCTTGGGAGTCCGTCACGAACCACGACCAGGCAGGCCAGGGGTGCCCGCGGCCGACGAGCCGTGGATCTTGGGGGGTTCGAGAACCGACGCTAGGCCCGCTGCGCGCCCGGGGACATCGTCCGTAGGGATGAGACAGTGTCGTTCACCGATTGATGTGGCCGTTGGCCGGCAATTTTGCCGGGCCGCTGTGTCGGAAATCGCCGGGTAACAATGGACAGCTAATGGCCCGGTCGCGACACGGTCGGCCTACTCGAAGCGGCCTACTCGAAAGCGGCCAGGAACCGGTCCCGGAACGAATCCATCGGCCACACCGGCGCCTGCGCGTCCGGCCGCAGCCCCTCCTGCCAGTCCCACCCGGCGATCCGGTCCAGCACTGCCTGGTCGCGGGTCACCACGGTGATCGGGACATCCCGGCTGGCACCCGGGCCGGTCACCACCGGCGCCGGCTGGTGGTCGCCGAGGAAGACCACCACCAGGTCGTCGTCCCCTTCGGACTCTATGTAGGAGATGATCGAGCTCAGCGAGTACGCGATCGCCTTCGGGTAGTCGTCGCGTAGTCCGTCGGCGGCCGAGCGGGTGGGCTGGCCACTGGCCATCGCCTCCCGGTCGAAGACCGAACCGTCGCGCACGGTGTTCCAGTTGACCAGCTGCGGCACCGGCGTCCACGGCGCGTGGCCGGACAGCAACGCCACCTCCGCCATCACCGGCTGGTCGTTGGCATTGCGCTCGAAGCGGTCGAACACCGACAGGACGTACTGGTCCGGGATCGACGCGAAGTTGAACTTGTCGCCGACGTACCCCATGTTGCGCGAGTCGTAGACCTGGTCGTAGCCGAAGAACGCCCCCTCCGGCCAGGCCCGGCTGTTACCGGGAAAGAACCCGGAGACCCGCCACCCGGCGTCGCCGAACGCCCGGGTCAGCGTCAACCGGTCGCTGGTGGTCAGACTGCGGTAGCGCTGATCGTTGTCCACCCACAGCCCGGACAGGGTGGTCGCGTGCGCCAACCAACTACTGCCGCCGACCGTCGACGAGGTGAGGAAGGCGCTGCGCGAGCCGTACCCCTGCGCGGCCAGCCGCTGCGTGCCGTCGTCGAGTAGATCGCCGATCAGCGGCTCGAACTCCGGCGCGGTCACCGCATCGCGTCCGTAGCTCTCCACGAACGCCAACAGCACGTCCTTGCCGCGCAGCGCGGTCAGCAACTCGTCGCCGGGCACGTCGCGGAACGCGTCCACCGCCGCCAACTCGGTGAACTCCTGCCGGTCCCGCAGACTCGCGTTGACCTGCATCGTATGGTCGTACGCCAGCCGGGCGGTGGCCCGGTCCGCCACCGGCAACCCGAACGAGACGGTCCCGTTGTCGTAGACCGTCACCGTCGTGCCGAGCAGGGCGAACACCAGCCAGCCGGCGGTCAGCGCGCCGACCGCCCCGCCGCCGATCCGCCGGTGCCCGGCCAGCAGCCGGCCGACCCGCAGCATCGCCAGCACCGCGAACGCCAGCACCGCGACGGTGAGCAATACGGCACCGACAGCGACGGCGACGGCTGCTATCCGGCCATACGAGGCGTCAAGGAACCGGTACCCGTCGGCGAGCAGCCCCCAGTCCATCACCGGGTCGAACGGGCGGTCCAGCACCGAGAAGAAGCCCATGTCGGCGACCTTGAACACGACCAGGACCCCGAGTACGGCGCCGAGGGCGACCGCCACCGGAGTGCGGACCCGGCCGGGCAGCACCAACAGCAGCGCCGCGGCCAGGATCGCCTCCACCGGGATCCGGACGAACGCGGCCGGGACTACAAGATCCAACTGGTACGGCAGCGTCATCGCGGCCAGCACCCCGGCCACGGCCAGCCCGTTGGCCGACCGGCCGGCGGTACGCCGTATCCGCTGACGCCAGCCGGCCGGCGGCGGCTCCGCCGGCGGTGCCGACTCGCCCGCCCCGTTCGCCGGCTCCGCTGCCTTCTCGTCCGTCACCTCGACCTCGGTCGCCGGCTCCTCGGTTGCCGGCTCCGTCGTTCCCGCTTCCGGCGCTGCCTGCGTCGGCTCGGCCACGGGCGGGGCGGCTTCCGTCGGCTCGGCCTTGGACGGGGCGGGCTGCGTGGCGGAGGACAAGATCGGAGCCTTCCTGATCGTCGAGCAGACGGTACGCCCTGCCGGAGGGGACTCAGCACGATATCCACACCGCCGGACACCTAACAACACGTTCGGATCGCCGGGTCAGATCGATCCGCCAGGTCGGTGACCGCGACGTCGGCCCGACCAGTCCTCCCTACGACGAGACAGCACGGACCTGAAGGAGCGGAAATGGACGATCTGCATACGCACTTCGCACGGGCCCTGGACGGCGAACCGCCACCGGCGGCACCCGACGAGCTGGCCCGCGCCGCGATGACCGGCGGCACCCGGCTGCGCCGCCGCCGACACCTGGGCTACGCCGGCACAGCGGTGGCCGTCGTCGCCGTGGCGCTCGTCGCGGTGGGTCTGGTAGCCCCGGTCCGCGACGCGCCGACCCGGGTGCCGGCGCAGCTGGCGATCCCGTCGTCGACCCCGGTGCTGTGCGAGGGCGTGCCCCCCGACGACGTGGCCACCGAGGTAGCCGTCTTTCTGAGCCAGCAGGTCACCGACGCGCAGCGGGACGACCTCGACGCGGCGATGCGCGCGGACCCGCAGGTGCGAACCGTCGAGTACGTCAGCCGCTATACGGCCTACCACCGGTTTCTGGACTACTACCGCGTTGCGCCGGCCGAGGTGTTCTCGCTATATACCGCTGACGAGATCGAACAGGTCACCGCCGACCAGTTCCCCGAGTCGTTCCGGCTGACCTTGGCGGACCCGGCGACGTACCCGCAGGTGGGCGCGACCCTGCGGGCACTGCCCGGCGTCGAGGAAGTCATCGGCCGGTTCTGTCCGCACCGCACGTCGGCACAGCGGGAGGGCGAGTGACCGGCGTACGGACCGCGACGCCGGCCACCGCAGCTGCGGCGGCGGAGCCATCGAGGCAGGCTGAGTCGGCCGGTGGTCCGCTGGCCCGTTGGACGGCGGCCCGCAGGGGTCAGCGAGCAGCCCGCGACGAGGCGTTCACCGCGTTCGTCGTCGATGCGGCACCCCGGCTGCGCCGCACCGCGTACCTGATGTGCCGGGACTGGCATCTGGCGCAGGACCTGACCCAGATCACCTTCACCCGGATGTACGCCGCCTGGGCGCGCATCTGGCCGGCGGCGAACCTCGACGCCTACAGCCGCCGGGTGCTGATCAACGCGGTCGCCGACACGATGAAGCGGCGCAGCCGCACCGAGCTGGTGCTCGCCGAACCACCGGAGCCGGCAGCGGCCGCCCCGAGCGCAACGACCGAGCTGCAGGTCACGTTGGTTCGGGCGCTGGCCGAACTGTCGGTGCGGGACCGGGCGGTCCTGGTGCTGCGGCACTGGGAGGACCAGAGCGTGGACGCTGTCGCCGAGATCCTCGGAATGACCCCGTCGGCGGTGAAGATGTCCAGCATGCGAGGGCTGCAACGGTTGCGGGCGGCGCTCGGCGAGGACTTCACGGCCAGCTGATCCGACCCGACGCGGTTTCGCGATGGCGGCGATGCTGGTGTTGCGGCGTCGCCGCCCGCTGACCGTCATTCTGGCCGTCGCCGCCGAGCGCGGCATCACCGCAGGACCTACTCGTCGGGCTGCTGTTCGTCACCGCCTCCGCCGGCGCCGTAGCCCTGATGCTCGCCGACCTGCGGCAGTCGCCCGAGAACGGCTCCGGCGGCGCGTTGCTCCGCATCGTCGCTGTCGGCACGTTCGCGTTCGGCGCGCTCATTGCCCTTGGACCGGTACTGATCCGTCCGGTACTGGCAGTCACCGACCGGCCGCTGCGCCGCCTCGGTCCGACCGGAACCCGCGCCGTCAGCGTCGTCGGTGGTGCGCCCCGCCGAGCGGCACCCGTCGCTGTGGTAGTCGCCGTCGGGGCACCTCGATGTGGCCGAGCCAGAACGTGGGAACTCCGCAACCCTAGGTCATATCGATTGGCTCGGGTGACGGTGGTGCGCCCGGTAGGGTTCGAACCTACGACCTTGGGATTAGAAGTCCCCTGCTCTATCCGCTGAGCTACGGGCGCGTGCCGATCTTCGGTCCGGCGTGCACATAGTAGTAGCCGCCGGTGTCCGTGACGAGCGGCTATGGGGCTGGCGTCGCGAGGTGATCGAGGCAGATCGCTCCAGATCAGTCGGTTTCCGGCAGCCCGCGGTCGACCGGTCGCTGCGCCGTGGCCGGTTGACCGGGGTCCGGGCCGCTCGGTTCGCTGGTGAAGTACGCACGCAGCCACCGGTCCAGTTCGCTGAACACCTCGTCCCTGGCCGGTTGGCGCGACAGTGTCAGGTCGTGCATGCCGCCGTCGATGCGTACGACGGTGACGTGCCGGCCGAGCCGGGGTGCCCAGCGGGCCATGTGTTCGACGTCGAGCACCGCGTCGGCGAGCGTCGCCGAGTCGTGCCAGCGCTGGCTGCGGTACGACCGGGTCGAGCAGGCCAGCAGGACCGGCGCGGTGATGTGCAGCCCGCCGCGCAGCTGCCGCTGGGCGTGCCGGATCGCGGTCAGCCAGCCGGCCCGTACCGGGAAACCGGCCAGCGGCTTCCAGGCCAGGTCGTAGTCCCATTCACCGCGTTGGGAGGCGTGCACGCTCTGCCCGTACACCCCGGAAACGCCGACCGGGACGACCCGGTAGGGCGAGCGGCCGGTGAGGCGGCTGATGGCCGCCGCCACCGGCCGGCGGAGCAGCCACGGCGCGTTGAGGTCGAAGAACGGGCTATTGAGAAACAGCCCGTCCGGGGCGACGGCGTGGCCGGCTCGCGCGTGCGCCCAGATCGAGGCGATCAGGCCGCCGGTCGAGTGGCCGTTGACCAGCAGCGTCTCGTTGCTGTCCTGCTCGCGGATGATCCGGGCGGCGGCGTCGAGCTCCGGGAAGTAGTCGCTGAGGTCCCGGCAGAAGTTCGGCGTCTGGTGCGGCAGCAGGCTGCGGCCGTACTTACGCAGGTCGAGGGCGTAGAAGTCCCAGCCGCCGCGGACGAAGTGATCGGCCAGGTGGGTCTGGAAGAAGTAGTCGATGTATCCGTGCAGGTAGAGCACCGCGCGCCCGGTGGGGCGGTCGGCGCGGCGGCGGACCAGGGTCGCGACGACCGGACCTTCGTCGTCCGGGTCGAGCTCGATGACCTGCTGCTCGTACGGGGCTCCGAGGATGTCAGGCTGCACGACTCCGACCGTACCGTTATTGGTTACCTGCGGGTAGGACCGCGTCCCGCGTCGCACAATCGAATCTGACACCGCCCTTGGCCGAGTGGCGGTGTGTGGTGAGGAGGCGGGCATGGAGTTCGAACGGGCGACGACGTTCATGCGGGCGAACCACCGGGCGGTGATGGTCACCCATCATGCGGACGGTCGCCCGCAGACCAGCCCGGTGCTGGTCGCCGTCGACGACGTGGGCCGGGTGCTGGTGAGCACCCGCGAGGGCGCGGTCAAGGTCCGCAATCTGCTCCGCGACCCCCGGGTGACGTTCTGCGTGACCACCGACCGGTTCTTCGGCGACTGGGTGCAGATAGACGGAAAGGCAGAGGTGGTACGGCTACCCGAAGCGCTAGACGTGCTGGTCGACTACTACCGGCGGATCTCCGGGGAACACTCCGACTGGGACGACTACCGGGCCGCGATGCAGCGCGACAGGCGGGTGGCGATCCGGGTGACCATCACCAACGCCGGCCCGGACCTGCACGGCTGAGCCCACCGATCGGGCCTTGTCGCGCATAGCAGATCGACAGCGACTGCTCTTGTCTGTCCACAGCCAACGGCGTTGTCCACAGGGGTCGCGGCTGGTGCTGGTGGGGTCGGTTCGTGGGGGCGAGGCTGGACGCCGAGTCGACTCGGAAGTCCAGCCCAGTCCCACGAGCCCTTTGCGGAGATGCAATGTTTGATACCTACGTTACGATTGTTGGCAATGTACTGACTGCGCCGGATTGGCGGCGGACCACCCAGACCAACACCCTGGTCGCCAACTTCAAGGTGGCCTCGACCTCCCGGCGCCTCGACCGGGAGAACAACCGGTGGGTCGACGGCAACAGCCTGCGGGTGCGGGTGAACTGCTGGCGCAGGCTCGCCGAGGGCGTCGCCTCCTCGATCATGCTCGGCGACCCGGTCGTGGTCGTCGGCCGGCTCTACACCCGTGACTGGGTGGACAGCGACGGCAACAACCGCGTGCAGTACGAGATGGAGGCGGTCGCGGTCGGGCACGACCTGGCCCGGGGTCGGAGCGAGGGTCGGTTCATGCGCAACCGGCCGACGTTGGCGACCAGTGAGGTCGTCGGCGAGGACCCGGAGCGGCGGGTGCAGGGTGAGACCACCGCCGAGGTTCCGGCCAACGAGGTGCCGGTGACCCGTAACGAGCTGTTCGACGGCGACGATGACCCGATGTTCCTGGAGCCGTCGGTGCCGTCGCCGGTCGAGGGGGAGCCGAACCGTCCGGGTGGTCGGCCGATCACCCTGGCCGTGGACATCCTGGCCGCCCAGGCGACCGCCGCTGCGACCGCGGCTGCGGCGGCCAACCCCAGGGACACCGGTGACACCAGGGACGACGCCAGCTACCGCGACGAGTCCCCCGACACTCTGGGTGACGCGTGGTCGCCGGCGCCGTCCGACGACGAAGCCGGAATGTACGTGGCGAGCGGACAGGCGAGCGTCGGGCAGGAGACTGCCAAGCGCGAGACTGCCGGGGACCAGGCCGCTGCCGACGATCCGGCGGCCGATCCGCCGCCGGTCGAGGAGCAGCCAGCCTCGCCGAGCCGGGCCCGTCGGTCGCGGAGCCGGACCGCCGTGCCGGTCTGATCCTGCACCGGTGTGCATCAGCGGGTGCGGTGGCACGGGTGCAAGCGGGCCGTGCCACCGCGCCGGAGGCCGACCGGCGTCCCACGTAAGCTGCCGAGGTGGCTACCAGCGCTGGCAGGATCAGGTTGTCGGCCGTCGCCGCCACGGCCGGCGGGATGGCCGCCGGCTATGCCCTCGACACGCTGCTCGGTGACCCACGCCGCTGGCATCCGGTGGCCGGCTACGGCCGGTTCGCGGCTGCCGTCGAGCGTCGGATGTACCGACCAACCCGTCGGGCAGGTGCCGCCTACACGGCGGTCGCGGTCGGTGCGCCGCTGCTCGCGGCAGCGGCCACTTCGCTGTTGACCCGCCAGCACCCGGCCGCCCGCGTGGCCCTCGTCGCCGGTGCGACCTGGGCAGTGCTCGGCGGTCGCACCCTGCGGACCGAGTCGAAGGTGATGGCGCGGGCGCTGCGCCACGGCGACGTGCCGGCTGCCCGTCGCCGCCTCAATCACCTGTGTGGCCGGGACCCGGCAGCCCTCGATGCGCCGGAGTTGGCCCGCGCGACGGTCGAGTCGGTCGCCGAGAACACCTCGGACGCCGTGGTCGCCCCGCTGTTCTGGGGAGCCGTTGCCGGGCTGCCCGGCCTGGTCGGGTACCGCGCGACGAACACCCTGGACGCGATGGTCGGACACCGGTCGCCGCGCTACGAGCGTTTCGGCACCGCCTCGGCGCGACTCGACGACGTACTGAACTTCGTGCCGTCGCGGCTGACCGGCCTGGCCGCCGTGGCGTGGGCGCCGGCGGTCAAGGGTGACCGGGCGCGGGCCTGGCGGGTGTGGCGCCGGGACCGCGCCGACCATCCGAGCCCGAACGCCGGTCAGTGTGAGGCGGCGTTCGCCGGGGCGTTGGGGGTGCGGCTCGGTGGCCGCAACGTCTACTTCGGCCGCTCCGAGGTGCGTCCGTACCTCGGTGACGGACCCCACCCGTCGCCCCGGCAGATCAAGCGTGCTGCCACCCTGTCCCGCCTCGTCGGCCACACCGCCGTCGTCGTCCTACCGGCCCTGCCCGTCCTCGCCGCCTCCACTCTCCACACGATCTTGCAGTTATCGAGAGCTTTCGTCCGGAATGTCCGTCGATAAGTGCAAGATCGTCGAGAGAGAGTGGGCGGCGGTGGGCTGCTCGTCGCCGGGACCACCTCCGACGCCGGCAAGAGCGTCCTCACCGCCGGCATCTGCCGCTGGCTGCACCGCCGAGGGGTACGGGTCGCCCCGTTCAAGGCGCAGAACATGTCCAACAACTCCGCCGTCGTGATCGGCGCGGACGGCCGAGGTGGCGAGATCGGCCGGGCCCAGGCGATGCAGGCCGCCGCCTGCGGGCTGGAGCCGCAGGTGCGGTTCAACCCCGTACTGCTCAAGCCGGGCAGTGACCGGTCCAGTCAGGTCGTCCTGCTCGGCGAAGCCGTCGACACCGTCACCGCGACCAACTACCGCACAATGCGGTCCCGCCTCGCCGGCACCGTGCACGCCACTCTCGCCGAGCTGCGCGCCGAATACGACGTGGTGATCTGCGAAGGCGCCGGCAGCCCCACCGAAATCAATTTGCGGGCCGGTGACTTCGTCAATCTCGGGTTGGCCCGGCACGCCAACTTGCCGGCGATCGTCGTCGGCGATATCGACCGGGGCGGGGTGTTCGCCGCGATGTTCGGCACCGTAGCCCTGCTCAGTGCCGAAGACCAGGCACACCTCGGCGGATTTGTGATCAACAAGTTCCGAGGCGACCTGGGGCTGCTGCGCCCCGGCCTGGACCTGCTGCAACAGGTCACCGGCCGGCCCACCCTCGGGGTGCTGCCCTGGCGGCCGGACATCTGGCTGGACGGCGAGGACTCGCTGGCGTACGGCCGGACTCTCGGCCGGCCCACGACACCCCACGGTCGCGACACGCTGCGGGTCGCGGCGATCCGGCTGCCGCGGATCTCCAACGCCACCGATCTGGAGGCACTCGCCGCCGAGCCCGGCGTGCGGGTCCAGCTGACCGTCGACCCGGCCGACGTCGTCGCCGCCGACCTGGTGATCGTCCCGGGCACAAAGTCTACCGTGGACGATCTGGCCTGGCTGCGCGGCACCGGCCTGGCCGACGCGGTCACCGCGCACGCCGCCGCCGGGCGTCCACTGCTCGGCATCTGTGGCGGCTTCCAGATGCTCGGCCGGGCCATCCACGACGAGGTGGAGAGCCGGCGCGGCAGTGCGCCGGGGCTCGGCCTGCTGCCCATCGAGGTCACCTTCGCCGCCCGCAAGACCGTCACCCGCAGTGCCGGCCGCGCGTACGGCGCCGTCCCGGTGCGCGGCTACGAGATCCACCACGGGTACGTCTCACACGCCGACCCGTCGACCCCGCCACTGATCACCGACACCGGCAACAGCACTTCAGGCGGTACGGAGGGGGTGCGGGTCGGGTCGATCTGCGGCACCCACTGGCACGGCGCGTTCGAGTCCGACGAGTTCCGGCGCCGCTACCTCGACGAGGTGGCCCGCCAGGCCGGCCGGCCCGGCTTCACGGTCGCGCCGGACACCAGTTTCGCCGGGCTGCGTGAGCAAGGGCTCGACCTGCTCGCCGACCTGGTCGAGGAGAACCTGGACACCGACGCGCTGTGGCGGCTGATCGAGAGCGGCCCGCCGGCTGGGCTGCCGTTCATCCCGCCGGGCGCGCCGGGAGCTCCGGACACACCTTGAGTGTGCTCTCAGCGCATTGGCTGGAGTCGCTTGATCATGGTCCCATGTGGTAGACAACTGCTGAATTGGTAAGGCGGATCCGGTCGGAAGTGCCGAGGTCGTGCGGGGCCGAACTCGATCGCCTTCGGTAGCTCTCCAGCCAGCGGCACATCTCGATCCGGGCGCTGCCGACCGCAGTCGGCGGACACATCAGCGCGCAGAGCGGCTTCACGCTCTTTGGAATGCCGCACCCGTATCCGGAGGTGGCCTACGTCGAAGGGCTGGTCGGCCGACTGTTCCTCGAATGGCCCAAGTCCACCCGGTTCGTGCAGGCGTACGATCGTCTGCGCCAGGTCGCGCTCCCGGAGGCCGATTCAGATCGGCTGATCTCAACGATCTTGGAGGAATTGTGATTGACGAGCTCAGCGACGTCAGATGGCGGATCAGCGCCCGAGGCGCGAGCGGTGGCGGCAACTGTGTGGAGGCGGGGGCGCTGGCGGATGGGCGGATCGCGGTGCGGCACAGCGAGGCGCCTGGCGCGGCCATCATCATCTATACCCGCGCCGAGTGGGACGCCTTCCTCGCCGGGGCCAGGAACGGGGAGTTCGATTTCGGCTGACCGACCGGGCACGGTCGAGAGTTTCGAAGGGCTGGCCCGGCGGGTGTACGCGGGGCCGGCCCGCCTCGGCCGGGTCCGGCTCGTCGTGGTCGACGGCCCGAGCGGGGCCGGCAAGTCGACCTTCGCCGACCGGCTGGCCGTCGCCTGCGCGGCACTCGAGCCGACCGAGCCGGCATGGTCGACTGAGTCAGCCTGGTCGACTGAGCCGGCGTGGTCGACTGAGCCGGCGTGGTCGACTAAATCAGCGTGGCCGCCCGGTTCAGCCCGCCCGGCAGTCGCCTGCGGAGTGGCGGTCGTGCGGACCGACGATCTGCTCGATGGTTGGCTCGACCAGTTCACTTTCTGGCCCCGGCTGCGTGACTGGGTGCTCAGTCCGCTGCGCGTCGGCCGGCCGGCCCGCTACCGCCGCTACGACTGGGCGACCGAGCGGTTCGGCGACCAGTGGATCACCGTCGCGCCGCCGGGCGTACTCGTGCTCGAAGGGGTGAGCGCGGCGCGGGCGGCGATCCGGCCGACCGCGACGCTGTCGGTCTTCGTCACCGCGCCGCCGTCGGTGTGCCTGGCCCGGTCGCTGGTCCGTGACGGTGCGGCGATGCAGCCGGTGCTGGACCGCTGGCGCAAGGCCGAGGAGCGGTTCTTCGCCGCCGACGGCACACCTGACGCGGTCGATCTGCTGGTGGCCGGAGCAGCGCCACTGCCTGCGGAGTCGGGCTCGTACCGGCGGATCGGCGGCCGGTCGACGTAGACGCCGGTGGCGCCGGTGGGGCACCATCGGCTAGGTAGGCCACTCAGCCGACCCGGGAGCGCCCGAGATGACCGCAGACGACGACAGCGCCACGACGCCTGCCGATCGGGACATTCCAGCAAGCAACCCGGCGCAGCCGGACGGCCAGGAGGCGAGCCCGCCGGCCCGACGGCGGATCGCGTTGACCGGGATCAGCTCCCGGGCCTGGGAACACCCGGCCGACCGGGGCGCGCTGACCGCCCTGCGCGAGCTGCGCGGCTTCGACGACGTGGTCAAAACGTTCTTCGGGATGTGGAACGAGCGTGCGTTCCGGCTCTCCTACCTGGCCTCGTCGGTCCGGGTGGACCATCGGCAGTATCCGCGGGTGCACCGGCTGTTCGCCGAGGCTGCGGCCACCCTCGACGTGCCGGAGCTGCCGGAGCTGTTCGTCACCCAGTCTCCGGTGCTGGGCGCCCAGGCGATCGGCCTGGACAAGCCGTTCATCGTGATCAACACCGCCTGCGTGCAGCAGTTCGACGACGAGGAACTGCGTACGCTGCTCGGCCACGAACTCGGTCACGTGCGCAGCGGGCACGCCGTCTACCAGACGATTCTCGCCATCCTGACCCGCTGGGCGGCGAACCTGAGCTGGCTGCCGGTCGGGGCCATCGCGCTGCGGGCGATCATCGCCGCGATGCTGGAATGGTGGCGTAAGGCGGAGCTATCCGGGGACCGGGCCGGCCTGCTCGCCGGGCAGGACCCGGCGGCGTCGCTGCGACTGCTGATGAAGCTGGCCGGTGGCGGCGACCTCAGCCAGATCGACACGGCCGCCTTCCTGGAGCAGGCCGCCGAGTACGAGGGCGGCGGTGACCTGCGCGACAGTATGCACAAGCTGCGGATGACGGCGTGGAGCACCCATCCGGTGCCGGTGGCGCGGGCGGCGGCGCTGCGCCAGTGGATCGACTCCGGTGGCTACGGGCAGGTCCTGGCCGGGGAGTATCCGCGTCGCGACGACGATTCGACCGCCTCGGTGACCGAAGAGATCAAGGCCGCCGCCCAGGCGTACCGGGAGGAGTTCGGCCGCAGTCAGGATCCGCTGGTCGGGCTGCTGCGCCGGCTCGGCACCGGCGCCGCGGACATGGGGGAGTGGGCCAGCGGCGCGGCCGGGCGGGCACGCTCCTGGGCGAGTGCGGCCAGCAGCACCGGCCGGCCCGGCAGCCGGCCCCAATAGGTGACCGGGCCGCCGGCCTGTCGACCTGGCCTGCGGCCGCCAGCGTGCCGGCCGCCAGCGGGGCGACCGGCAGGGCCGGCTGCGGGTCAGCGCAGGGTAGCCAGGCGTTGGTCGACCCGGTCGGCGTCGAAGCGCTCGGGGTCGAACGCGGTCTGCCGCTCGTCGAGACCGAGCCATTCCCGCCGGTCGGCATGCTCCGGATGCGTCGGGTCGGCCACCGCGTCGAGCAGGTTCGCGTAGCCCAGGACCCCACCGCAGTCCTCCGGCGGCGCGGCCCGCTCGCCACCCGTACACCGGGGGTAGCTGGCCGCCGGGTCGCGGTCGGTGACCGCCACGACGGTGATCTCGTGCTCCCAGTCGTCGCCGAAGTCGTACCGGTAGGTGAACGTTTCGCCTTCGGCGGCGGCGACCTGTTCCAAGGTGACCTTTCGCTCCGAGGGATGCCTGGTCTGGTTTCCCGGTGGCGCGAACTCGCCGTACGAGGTCTCGAACAGGTGCAGGTGGCTGTCGTCCCAGTCGAACACCGACTGGATCACGTAGTGCAGGGTCTCCAGCGGGGTGTCACCCACCACCTCCACCTGTCGCCGGATCGGCGGCTCGCTGCCGGCCAGTTCCACGCCGAGTCGGTAGACCGGTGCCGGCCCCTGGGACTTCTTCCGTTTCGGCGGCAGCTTGCGGGCCGGGGCCGACCGGGGGCGACCTCGGCCTATCGCGGCGGGCGTCCTGCCGAGCAGGCCGGGGAACAGGGCCGCCGGGTCGATCACCTCGTCGTCATCGTCGTGATGCGGGGCGGCCGGGCGGTCCGATGCCGGGATCGTCGCGAGCCGGGCCCGCAGCAGGGTCGCGAGCACCGGGTAGTCCGGTCCGTCGTCCTCGTCCAGGTCGTCGTCCGTGCCGTCGTCGATCAGGAAGTCGTCACCGGTCGACAGGCCGCCGTCGAGCTCGTCGTCGTCGAATTCCTCGTCGTCGAGATCCGCGTCGTCTTCGTCGTGCACCTGCCGGGCGTCGAGCGCCTGCTCGAGATGCCAGCGTAGGTCGGCCGGATCGAGCCGAATCTGGGTGGTGCCGACAGTCTCGATCAGCTTGTCCAGTGCGTCGGGCAGTTTGTCGCCGTCGAGCAGGGCGATGTCCTGGGCGGCTCCGCAGTCGGTGTGGTCGACGAAGATCATCATCGCGTGCGTCCGGCCGGCCCGCTGGAAGCCGACGGCGAACACGGTCATGATCCCGCCGGTGTCGTCGAGTCGCCAACAGTCTCCGACGGTCACCTCGTCGGTGATCTCGTCGGCCCACTTGGGTCGTGGTGTGCCGGACTCGGCGAGCGCGTTCATCGCGGTGGTGGCGACGTCGGCGGTCGGCTGCGGGGCCACCGCGGCGATCGCGGCCAACAGTGCCAGCGCCTCGGTGCCGCCCTGGGCGGCCAGCTGCGGGATCAGGCCGTGGCTCATCGGGCTGATGCCGTCCGGGTCCGGGGCGTCGTCGATCATCGCGACGAACATCGCACCGGTCATCTCGGCGGTGAGCGGATCCTCGTCGCCGATCAGGTCAGCGGCGCTGGTCAGCATCGTGGCGATGATGCCGTCGGCGTCTCCGCTGCAGCCGGGGCAGTTGCATGCTTCGGGGGTCGTCGTGCCGTCCATCGGGCCAGTGTGCCGCCTCAGCCGGGCGGGCGCGACTCGACATGCCCGGAGCCTACGATCGTCGGATGACTGCTGCCAACCCCACCATCGCAGACCTGCGGGCTGCCGTCGCCAGGGAACTGCCGGGTGTCCGCGCCGACCTGGAACGGTTGATCCGGATCCCCGGCATCGCCTTCGACGGCTTCGATCACAGCCACGTGGAACGTTCCGCGCAGGCGGTGGCCGAGCTAACCCGAGGCTGCGGGCTGGACGTGCAGGTGGTGCGGGCCGGCGGGCAGCCGGCGGTGATCGGCCGGCGGCCGGCACCGCCGGGTGCCCCGACGGTGCTGCTGTACGCCCACCACGACGTGCAGCCGGTCGGTGACCTGGCACTGTGGACCAGTGACCCGTTCGAGCCGGTCGAGCGGGACGGCCGGCTGTACGGGCGTGGTGCCGCCGACGACAAGGCCGGCGTGATGGCGCACATCGCCGCGCTGCGGGCGTACGGCGACGACTTGCCGGTCGGCGTGGTGCTCTTCGTCGAAGGCGAGGAGGAGTACGGCAGCGAGTCGCTGTCGCACCTGCTCGACGAGCACCGCGACGCCCTGGCCGCCGACGTGATCGTGATCGCAGACTCGGCCAACTGGGAGATCGGCGTACCGGCGTTGACGACGTCGCTGCGCGGCCTGGTCAGCTGTTTCGTCGAGGTCCGCACGCTGCGCCAGGCGGTGCACAGTGGCATGTTCGGCGGCCCGGTGCCGGACGCGTTGACCGCGCTCTGCCGGCTGCTGGCCACCCTGCACGACGACGCCGGTGACGTGGCCGTGCCGGGCCTCCTCGGGCGGACCGGCGCTGCGGTGGACCTGCCGGAGCAGCGGCTGCGCGACGAGGCCGGCATGGTCGACGGGGTGCGGTTCACCGGCACCGGGGCGTTGACCGACCGGCTCTGGACCAAGCCGGCCTTGGCGGTGTTGGGCATCGACGCTCCGGCCACCGATGGTGCGCCGAACGCGTTGGTGCCGGCAGCCCGCGCCAAGCTGAGCCTGCGGCTGGCACCCGGCGACGACCCGGCGAAGGCGTACGCGGCGTTGACCGCGCACCTGCAGGCGCGCGCGCCGTGGGGGGCGCAGGTGGCGGTGAGCCTGGAAAGCGACGGTGACGCCTGCGTTATCGACGCGACCGGCCCGTACTTCGACGCGGCCCGGGCGGCGTTCGCGGCTGCCTGGGACGGCACCGTGCCGGTGGAGATCGGGGTCGGCGGGTCGATTCCGTTCATCGCCACCATCCAGGAGATGTTTCCGGCGGCGGCGATCCTGGTGACCGGGGTGGAGGATCCGTACTCCGGAGCGCACGGGCCGAATGAGAGCCTGCACCTGGGTGAGTTCGAGCGGGTCTGCCTGGCGGAGACGTTCCTGCTGACGGCGGTGGCGAATCCGGCGATTCTGCTGCGCGAGGCGGGAACCGTCCGCTAGGGTTTCGAACATGCGTACGAACGAGGTGATCGCGCGGCTCGACGCCGCCGTCAGTGCTCTGCGGGACGTCGACGTCTCCGCGTGGCCGGAGGAGTCGCTGCGCGCCCAGCTCAGCGAGCTCTCGGTCGCTCTCTGCGCCGTTGATTCGGCATTGGCCCGGGTGGCAGACCAGGTGCGCGCCCGGGGTCTGCGGGTCGAGGAGCCGGCCGGGGCCACCGCGCCGGCCCGCCGCCGCGAGGACAACGATCCCGGGCTGCTGGTCGTCGCGTAACCGACGACAGACGGTCACCGCATAGCTGGCAAGCGCAATTGTGTCGCTGGTGGCTGCCAGGATGGGTCGGTGCGGTTCATCGAGCTGGCGGCCACCTCGACCGCGGTGACCACCACGCCCGGCCGGCGGCACCGGGCGGTCACGGTGGGCCGACGGACGACACCTCGAAGCGCCAGACCTGCGCGTCACGGATCTGGGCAAGTTGTTCGTCCGACGGGCCGGATCCGTCTGCCGGACCCTGGTCGCGGAACGTCAACAGCTCGGCTTCGGACTCCCACCGTTCGTACACGTTGATCCGGTCGGATTCGACCAGGTCGGCACTGAGGCTGAAGTCGAGGCAGCCCGGCGCGGACCGGGCGGCCGTGACCACGGGTTGGCAGGCGGCGAGGTATGAATCGCGGTCGGCGGGCTCGGTTCGCAGCGTTCCAGCGATGATGATCATGCTGCTCCTGGTCGGTCAGATCAGCGGGTTGTGACCGGCGGGCACGATTTCGCCGGACGGCGGTGGCGGCGGCGGGGTGCCATCACCGAACGGGCGACCGCCGAGCTGCTCCCGCCCGTGTGGCGTCAGCCAGTTGGCCAGCTCCGGGCCGAGCGGCACCACCCCGGTCGGGTTGATGTCGCGATGGACCTCGTAGTAGTGCCGCTTGATGTGATCGAAGTCGATGGTGTCGCCGAAGCCGGGGGTCTGGAACAGATCCCGGGCGTACGCCCACAGTACCGGCATCTCGGTCAGCTTCTGCCGGTTGCACTTGAAGTGCCCATGGTAGACCGGATCGAAGCGGACCAGCGTGGTGAACAGCCGTACGTCGGCTTCGGTGATGGTGTCCCCGACCAGGTAGCGCTGGCTCGCCAGCCGGCTGCTGAGCCAGTCGAGCCGGTCGAACAGCCGATGGTACGACTTTTCGTAGGCTTCCTGGCTGCCGGCGAAACCGCACCGGTAGACCCCGTTGTTCACGTCGGCGAAGACGGCACCGTTGACCTCGTCGATCTCGGCCCGCAGCGCCTCGGGGTAGAGCTCGGGTGCGCCCGGCCGGTGGTACGCGGTCCATTCGGTCGACAGGTCCAGGGTGAGCTGTGCGTAGTCGTTGGTCACCACCTGGCCGGTCGGCACGTCGACGATGGCCGGCACGGTGATTCCACGCTCGTAGCCGGGCATTCGGGCGAAGAAGGCTTCCTGCAGCCGCTCGATGCCGAGCACCGGGTCCCGGTCGTCGGGGTCCAGGTCGAAGGTCCAGCTGCGCTTGTCGTGGGTCGGCCCGGCGATGCCCATCGACAGCGCCTTCTCCAGGCCGAGCAGCCGCCGGACGATGATGGCCCGGTTCGCCCACGGGCAGGCCCGACTGACCACCAGACGGTAGCGTTCCGGCTCCACCGGGTATCCGTCACGGCCGTCGGCGGTGATTCGCGTCGCGATGTAGCGCTGGTCGCGGGTGAACTCGCCGCCTGGGTTGACGTAGCTACCGTCGGTGCTGCCATCCGCTGTCTTCGCCATGTCTGTACGGTACCTATTCGACTCCGCCAGCATCCCGCCTCTGCGGCGATAGCTTCGACCCTGGTCCACGAGTGAGCGTTCGATGCGGCTGGTACAGCTACTTCTCGGTGTACGCCATCAACGACCGGGCCCTGCTGGCGGTGCTCGGCTCGGCTCGATGTTGGACGAGCACGTGGCCAACCAGATCCGACTCTGATCCGATCGTCAACTTCAGGTTGACGTTTTGCCTGCGTCAACCTATGGTTGACGCATGAGTGATTCTGTCCAGTTCGCCAGCCCCGTCCGGCTCGACGACCTGATCGCCGGCATCAAGAAGGCCAACAGCGACCGCCTCGCCCAACTCAGCAACGCCGTCGTCATCGGCGATCACCTCGGCGAGCTCGCCGACCACCTGATCGGCCACTTCGTGGATCAGGCCCGCCGATCCGGTGCCTCGTGGACGGAGATCGGCCGCAGCATCGGCGTCAGCAAGCAGGCCGCCCAGAAGCGGTTCGTGCCGAAGGCGCCCGGCGAGCCCAACGACCTCGACCCGCAGCAGGGCTTCAACCGGTTCACCCCGGAGGCCCGCAACGTCGTCGTCGCCGCCCAAAACGAGGCCCGGTCGGCCGGAAACGACGAGATCTGTACCCCCCATCTGGTGCTCGCTCTGCTCGCCCAGCCGCAGACCCCCGCCGCCCAGGCCCTCGCCGCCCAGGTGCCCGACCTCGACCGGGTACGCCGACAGGCGGAGACGGCACTGCCGCCGGCCGTCGAGCACGTTCCGGAGCTGATTCCGTTCGACGCACACGTCCGCAAGGTGCTGGAGCTGACCTTCCGCGAGGCGCTGCGGCTCGACGACCGGGTCGTCGGGACCGCCCACATCCTGCTGGCCTTGCTGGAGTTCGCCGCGGACGCCGGCCCGCTGGCCGACCTCGGCGTGACCAAGGCCAGCGTCGAGGAGTACGTGCGATCGACGCCCCGCGACGACGCGCCGGCAGCCGACGACCAGTCAGCCGGCTGACGCCGAACCAGGCCCGCCCGGCCGCCTGGCATAGGCCCCGGGCGGCCCGGTGGGCGCCGGGCGAACTGTCAGGCTTCCGCCGGCCGCCGGTGCTCCGGCACCTTGCTGGAGTCCCGCAACTCCAGGTATGGCTCCCCATCGGCGGGGTGGCCGGCGGCGATGGCCCGGCCGCGCTCCAACTCGGCGTCCAACTCCCCGCCGAGCAGAATCGCGATGTTGGTCAGCCACAGCCAGACCAGGAAGACGATGACTCCGGCGATGGCGCCGTAGGTCTCGTTGTAGGAGGCGAAGTTGGCGACGTAGAAGGCGAACGCGGCGGAGACCGCCAACCAGAGCAGCACCGCCAGCACGCTGCCCGGGCTCACCCAGCGGAAGCCGCCGTGTCTGGCGTTCGGCGTGGCCCAGTAGAGGATCGAGAACATCAAGCTGACCAGGACGACCAGCACCGGCCACTTGGCGACGTCCCAGGTGGCGACCGCAGCGGGTCCGGCACCGATCAGCTCGCCGGCCTGTTCGGCGAGTTCGCCGGTGAACACGACGATGAGGGCGCTGGCGATCAGCATCAGCCCGATCACCGCGGTGACACCCAGCCGGATCGGCAGCGTCTTCCAGATCGGCCGGCCCTCCGGCACGTCGTAGATCGCGTTGGCGGCCCGCATGAACGCCCCGATGTAGCTCGACGCCGACCAGAACGCGGCGAGCAGACCGAGGATGGCGACCAGTCCGGCCGTACCGCCGCTGTCGCGGACCTGATCGATCGCCTGGTCGAGGAATCCGCCGATCTCACCGGGGGCGATGTCCCCGATCACGGCTTGGACGTCGTCGGTGGCGCCGTCGCCGAGCAGACCGACGACCGACACCAAGACCAGCAGGCCCGGGAAGATCGACAGCACCCCGTAGTACGTCAGCCCGGCGGCCAGGTCGGGGATCGCGTCGGCGGTGAACTCACCCACGGTCCGACGGACGGCCGCCCACCAGGAGGAACCGGCGAGATCGGTGGGGCTATCCGGCCCCTCGTCCGGCCCGACTGGCGGGCGGTTCGGCTGGGTCGCGGTCGTGGCCGGGCCGTCGTGGCTCGGCGGTGATCCCGCCGTATGTGCTGCTGGCATCGCGGTGACCTCCGGTTTCGTCCTGCTGGGGGTCTTGCCCAGCTGCGTCCGTGGCCAACCGTGCCGAGGTGCGGGTGGCGACCCGACGGCCGCCGATCCGGGTGAAGAACCGGGCACCGTGGTACGCCGGGTCGGTCGGGACCACCCGCCGGACGATCCGTACGACGACGTTGCGCTCCGGCGCCACCTCTGCGCCGTGCTGGAACGCCATCTTGTACGCGGTGTAGACGAGGAACGCACCGAAGACGTACGCGGTCCAGAAGAAGGTCTCCAGCAGTTGGGCACCGGCGAAGATGAAGACGAGCCGGAACACCAGCGCCCCGACGACGCCCCAGAACAGCACCTTGTGCTGGTAGGCGGCGGGCACCGCGAAGTAGCTGAAGACCATGGCGAACACGAAGACGTTGTCGACCGACAACGCCTTCTCGATCAGGTAGCCGGCGTAGTAGGCCCCGGCCACCTGATCGCCCTGCCAGAGCCAGAGCAACCCGCCGAAGGCCAGCCCGGCGGCGATCCAGACGCCGGACCAGACGGCTGCCTCGCGGAAGCCGACCACATGGTTGTCGCGGTGCAGGAACAGATCCACCGCGAGCATCGCGGCGAGCACCAGACTCAGCGCGAGCCAGACCCAGAGGGGAACGTGAAACGACAGATCGTCCACCGTGGCCACTATTCCTGGAACGGACTGGCGGCGTGCGGGGTTGCCGCCGCGGTCCTCTCCACGGTTGCACGAAGAACAAAACGCGTCAACAGACACGCGATTCAGTTTTCGTGTTTCTTGCTACTTGTGTGCGGTACAGTGCCGATCGGGACGACGGTCGAGGAGGGCGGGTGGGGATGTCAGAGCCAGGAGCGGCGGCCGGAGCTGCCCGGAGCTGGACCTTCCTGACCAACCACGCGCACGTGCTGCTCGCCATCGCCCGCGACCCGACGATGCGGTTGCGCGATGTCGCCGACAGCGTCGGGGTCACCGAGCGGGCCGCTCAATCGATCGTCGCTGACCTCGAGGCCGGCGGATACCTGCAGCGGGCCCGGGTCGGTCGCCGCAACCACTACACGGTCAACCCGGCCGGCCGGTTCCGGCATCCGGCGGAGGCGGACCAGCGCGTCGGTGCGCTGCTGGCACTGTTCACCGGCGACGAGCCGGCGAGCCCGGCGGCCCAACCGGACTAGCCGCCCGAGGTCGGACAGGTCCGATCGTCAGCCGGCCCGCAGCCAGAGATTCGGATGCCGCCCGGTCAGGCGCCGGCGGCGGACTTCAGGTCAGCCGCCCGCTCGGTGCTCTCCCACCTGAACTCCGGCAACTCCCGACCGAAGTGACCATACGCCGCAGTCGGCCGGTAGATCGGCCGCAACAGATCCAGATCCCGAATGATCGCCGCCGGCCGCAGATCGAACACCTCACCGATCGCCCGCTCGATCCGCTCCACCGGCACGTTCTCCGTACCGAACGTCTCCACGAACAAACTCACCGGATGCGCCTTACCGATCGCATACGCCACCTGCGTCTCACACCGCTCCGCCAACCCGGCGGCCACCACGTTCTTCGCCACCCACCGCATCGCGTACGCCGCCGACCGATCCACCTTCGACGGATCCTTACCCGAGAACGCGCCACCACCATGCCGCGCATACCCACCATACGTATCCACGATGATCTTCCGACCCGTCAGACCCGCATCCCCCATCGGCCCACCGATCTCGAACCGACCCGTCGGATTCACCAACAACCGGTAACCCGCCGTCTCCAGACCAAGACCCTCCAACTCCGGACCGATCACATGCTCCCGCACATCCGGCGTCAACAACGACTCCAACGAGATGTCCGCCGCATGCTGACTCGACACCACCACCGTGTCCAACCGCACCGGCCGCAACCCGTCATACTCGATCGTCACCTGCGTCTTACCATCCGGACGCAGATACGGGATCGTCCCGTCCTTGCGCGACGCCGACAACCGCCGGGCCAGCCGATGCGCCAACGCGATCGGCAACGGCATCAACTCCGGCGTCTCCGAACAGGCGAACCCGAACATCATGCCCTGGTCACCAGCACCCTGCGCGTCCAGCGCGTCATCAGCCGACTCACCGACCCGCAACTCGATCGCCGTATCGACCCCCTGCGCGATGTCCGGCGACTGGGCACCGATCGACACACTCACACCACACGACGCCCCGTCGAACCCCTTCTTCGACGAGTCGTACCCGATCCCCAGGATCGTCTCCCGCACGATCGCCGGGATGTCGGCGTACGCCTGAGTGGTGACCTCACCCGCCACATGAACCTGGCCGGTGGTGATCAGCGTCTCGACCGCGACCCGCGACCGCGGGTCCTGCGCCAGCAACGCATCGAGGATCCCGTCACTGATCTGGTCAGCGATCTTGTCCGGGTGGCCCTCCGTGACAGACTCGGAGGTGAAAAGACTGACCTGGGGCATGCGGAGCTCCCGTCTCCTGTCGTTGTCAATCGGCCGCTGCCCGGCGTACCGCGGTAGGAGGCACGCCGGGCAGCTGAGGAGTCATGCCGGTACGGCGACGATGACGCTGGTAGGTGCCGGCGTACCGCGGGTCTCCTTGTGGCGCAGACCTGCGGCCTCGAACAGGCGCACGAACTCTGGTTCGGTGCGGACGTGTCCGTTCAGCAGCGAGAGCATCACGATGTCCTCGAACTTGCCGAAGTGCGGGGCGTCGCCTTCGGGAAGCACCTCGTCGATGATGATGAGCTGCCCGTCGTCCCGCATCGCCGCGCGGATGTTGCGCAGGATGGCGATGGCATCCTTGTCGTCCCAGTCGTGAATCGTCCAGGACAGGACGTAGACGTCGCCGCCGGCCGGCACCGAGACGAAGAAATCGCCGCCGATGCACTCAGCACGGTCCTGCAGGCCCTCGGCGGCGATCACCTCCGCCGCCTCGGTCACTACCGCCGGCAGGTCGAAAACGACCGCGGTCAGCTCGGGATACTGGCGCAGCAGCGTCGAGACGAGGAGTCCTTTACCTCCGCCTACGTCGACCAGCCTGCGCGCGTCGGAAAGATCATGTGATTCCAGGGTGGCCGAGTTGACCATCCGGGCCATCGTGCCCATTGCCCGGTTGAACAACGCAGACAACTCCGGCCGAGCACCAAAGTACGTCCACCAGTTCGTTCCGTGGACCTGGTCGAACGACGGCTGCCCGGTGCGGATGCTGTGCGCCAACGCGCCGAAGGCTCGCTGCCGCTCCGGCAGACCGACGTAGCGGGCGAGATCCCGCATCGATCCGTGCTCGTCGCTCCGTAGCGTCGCAGCCAGCGGGGTGAGCCGGAACGTACGTGGCGCGACCTCGGTGAAGACGCCGACGCTCGCCAGCGCCCGCAGCGCGCGGTAGAGGGCAGCCGCGTCGCTCCCGGTCCGGCGCGCCAACTCGTCGACATGGCAGATCTCCTCGTGGCTGCCGAAAGCATCGGCGACCCCGATGTCGGCGACCGCGACGAGCAGTTGGCTGACCAGCGAGCTGTAGAGCATCTCGTACATGCGAACCGGCGCGGGAGCGTTCGTGCCGTGGTGCAACGTGATGGCGTCACTACCCGGCATGTCGTCATGGCCGTACATCGGCCAGGTGACGGCGTCAGCTTGCGATGTCATCGGAACCTTCCTCGCTGAATCGGGGGTGTGCGGCTCGGTCGGAACGTGGAGCCCATTTCTCAGCCGACACCGTCATGGGACGGGTTGCCGCAGTACGTCGTGGAGTCGTTGGCGTAGTTGGCGCTTGAGGACCTTGCCGGTGGGACCGGTAGGGAAGTCCGCGGCATCGTGGGCTACCGCCGCCGCCCGCAGGGCCGGAAGGTCCCGGGCTGCCAGTGCCGCGTTCAGGGTGCTCAGGAGGTCGTCTGGCTCAGCCGCGCCGGGCATCAGCTTGATCGCGGCGAATGGCACGTCCCCGGCCTTCGGGGTGGGCGCCGCGACCGCGACCACCGCGCAGTCGGCCACCTGTGGGCAGCCGACCAGGATGGCTTCCTCCATGGGCAGGCTGTAGATCGGTCCGCCACTGCTGTGAATGACGTCGGGAACCCGGTCAACGTGATAGAACCGACCGCGCTCGTCCTGGTAGACGATGTCGCCGGTCAACCAGTAGCCGGAGATCGACGACCTGTTGGTGGTGCCTGAGTCGTTCCAGTAGCCGGCCGTCCGGGTCGGCGTACGCACGCCGAGCCGTCCGGGCTGGTGCGGTCCGAGCCGCCGGCCCGCGTCGTCCAGCACGGCAGCCTCGCGCACCACGCTGATCGGCGTGCCGACGCATCGGCTGTAGTCGGAACTTTCCGGTTCGCTGACCTTGCGGAACAGCGCCATACCCATCTCCGACGAGCCGAGGCCGTCGATGAAGCGGGAGCCAGGGCGGCCACCCCGCCGACCGGGCCGGTGGCCGTGCCGGATCAACGCCCGGATGTGTGCCTCGTGTGCCGAGTCGCCGGTGTTGATCCAGGTATGGATGCTCGCCGCCGCCGACTGATCGACAGACATCTCGGCAAGCTCGGCATACGTCTCGGGGAAGGCGACCACCATCGTTGGTTGGAACGCGGCCATCGCCTGATGCACGGCGGGTCCGCTGGAGTCCGCCATCACCAGTGTCGGCAGCCCGAGCAGGGTCGCGGTCATCAGATAGCTGATTCCGGCCGAGTGTGACTGAGGCAGGGCCGAGAGTAGCCGATTGCGGCTGGCCGGCGGGAAGTTCCACAACCGTTGGCGCTTGCCGAGGAAAAACTGCCGGTGCCCGAAGGTGGCTGCCTTCGGCGGCCCGGTCGTCCCGGAGGTGTGGCACAGCATGACCGGGTCATCGTCGGCGTGCGGGTACGGGTAGACCGGCGGCAGACCGCCCGATCCCCGTACGGTGGGTAGTTCGGTGTGCTCGGCGGTCCAGGCCGGTGGCGGGCCGTGGTGGCGCAGGGCCGCCAGCCGTTCGGCGGTGGCCACCACCCCGACTACTCCGATTCGGGCGGTGTACTCGGCGGCGACCGCCGTCGGCATGCGTCCGTTGACCAGGGCCGCCACGGCGCCGAGCGAGCTCAACGCCAGGAAGTGCAGGAAGGGATCTATGCCGTTGTCCAGGTACACGGCGACTGGGTCGCCCTTGCGCACCCCGGCGGAGTGGTACCACGACGCGTAGGCATCACGTGTCTGCGCCAACCCGTCCAGGCTGAACGATTCGATCGGCCCACCCCCTGCCGCTCGCCCTGCGTCCGGGCGTTGGGCGTAGAGGAAAGGACGGTCGGTGTGGCGGGTGTACCTGCGCACCAGTTCGAGGAAGTTGCCCACCCCGAGATCCCGGTCAAGGGCGAGCCGGATCCGTGCCGGGATCGGCACCCGGGCGGATGGACTGGCCACGATCCGAGGTAGTAAATCGTTGGATTTCATCGCCCACCTCCGAGTCGATGTTGTCGGTGTTCACCCCTCGTAGACCGTCAGTTCGTAGCCGTCCGGATCCTTGAACTGGAACTCCCGTCCGCAGAATCCGTCGCATGGCGGCTTGGTCAGCGTCACGTCATGCTTCTGCAGTTGCTCGGCCAGGCCATCCGGGTCCTTGGCCTTGATCCAGATGACCACACCCCAGCCGAGTTCGGCGACGGAGTCCAGGTCGATCGAGGTCTGCCGTAGCGCGAGATTGATCGGCTCGGCCGCGAAGACGGCGGCGTTCGGTGCCTTGGAGTCGGCGGGTACGAACCCGACGACGTCGCGGTAGAAGGCGCGGGATCGCTCAAGGTCGCGCACCTGTAGTGTCAAGAAGTTGGGTCCTACCACGTTGCTCATGCTCGGTCCCTCCGGTTGGCATACCTGCTTCTGTCGGTGAATCGATATGGCGATTCTGTCGTCCGGTGTTCCGTGGTGTCCATCGCGTATACGCGGGATCCGCGAATGCGGGTGGTGCGGTAATTCTGCCGATGGCGTTTCTGGGAATCAGGTGTTCGCGTGATGTGTCACCTCGGTGGTCGGTTGACCATTGGTTGCAGTCAACGGCGCCGGTGATTGGCGATGTCATGAAAATTGCAGTGCAAAAGTACGGTGGAACATCTTTGGCCAGCAGCGCGCAGATGAGAGCGGTCGCTGGCCGCGTCGCCGAGCGTCGCCGCAGCGGTTTCGCCACCGTGGTCGTGGTGTCCGCCAGAGGCGCGGCGACGGACCAGTTGATCGCTGACGCGGCCGATGTGGCCTTGTTCCGGTCGGGCCGGGAACTGGATCAGTTGCTGGTCACCGGGGAGAACGCCGCAGCTGCTCTGCTCGCCCTCGCGTTGCAGGACCGAGGGATGCCCGCGGTCTCACTCACCGCCGCGCAGGGTGGAATCTCGGCGGTGGGCCGGCATGGCGCGGCGATGATCGCGGCTGTCGACGACCGGCGAATTCGGCGCCACCTCATCGCCGGTGAGGTGGTCGTGGTCGCCGGTTTCCAGGGTATGGCCGACAACGGCGATGTGGTCACCCTCGGCCGCGGCGGCTCGGACACCACCGCCGTCGCCCTGGCCGCCATGCTCGGGGCAGCCGACTGCGAGATGTACACCGACGTCGAGGGCGTCTTCACCGCTGACCCGCGGGTCGTCCCGCAGGCGCGGGTGCTGAGCACGGTCGGCGTGGGAGTGATGGCGGAGATGGCCTTCGCGGGTGCCCGCGTACTGCACTGCCGGGCCGTGGAGTTGGCTGCGGCCCACGGCATGGACCTGGTGGTGCGCAGTTCGATGGTCCGGCAACCAGGCACCACGATTCTTGGACGGAGCGATCCTGAAATGGTAGAAAATGACGGATTCGTAACGGCAGTGACCCACGACTCCGATGCCGCACTCGTGCGAATCGAACCGGGCCGGACTGGCTCCGACCTCGCTCGAAGTGTGCTGGGGACGCTCGCCTCGGCCGCAGTACCGGTGGACATGGTCACCCTGCCGGAATCGGCCGCCCCTGGACTGCCGATGCGCTTCACCATCCGGCGGTCCGACATACCGTTCGCGACCGATGCGCTCGGTAGTTCGGCGCTCGGATCCGGCCCCCGATTCACGTTCGACCCCTCCGTCGGCAAGGTATCGCTGGTCGGCGCCGGAATGCTCAGCCGCCCGGAGAACGTCGCCGCGATGCTGGATGTGCTCGCGGAGCAGGACGTACCGGTCAGCCTGATCGCCACCACCCAGTTGCGGATCACCGCCGTCGTACCGGCGGATCGTCTCGTCGACGCCGCCGCGGCACTACACCGGCGATTCAACCTGGACCGTCCAGAGGTCCCGGCCGCGTCACTGACCTCCGCGTGACGCAACGTCGCGTCCGCGCCCTGCGGAAAGGTTATGGATCATGACTGTCGTTCGATCATTCGGCACCGAACTGCGCCTTCGACGGCTCGCCCGACACGGAGACAGCCGGCTGCTCGTGGTCCCGCTGGACCATTCGGTCAGTGACGGTCCGCTGATGCCGGCAAACCTGCTCGGCCCGCTCA
Organism: Micromonospora sp. LOL_023; assembly: GCF_048060115.1. NCBI lineage: Bacteria > Bacillati > Actinomycetota > Actinomycetes > Micromonosporales > Micromonosporaceae > Micromonospora > Micromonospora sp. LOL_023. Next base: position 36,986 of record NZ_JBHMIM010000026.1, on the reverse strand, counting down.
TCGCCGAGTTGGCCGGGAGCGGGGTGGACGCGGTGGTCCTGCATCAGGGCAGCGTACGTGCGGTGGACCCGGCGGCGTTCGGCACGATGGCGTTGATCGTCCACTTGAGCGCCAGCACCCGCCACGCGGCCGACCCGGACGCCAAGTATCTGGTCGCCACCGTATCGGCTGCTGTCCGTCGGGGAGCAGACGCCGTGAGTGTCCACGTCAACCTCGGGTCGCGCGAGGAGGCCCGGCAGCTAGCCGATCTGGCGGCCGTCGCGGAGGAAGCCGATCGATGGGGTATCCCGGTGCTCGCGATGATGTATCCGCGTGGGCCGCGGATCGAGAACCCCAACGCGCCGGAGCTGGTAGCCCACGCAGCCACTCTCGCAGCCGATCTCGGTGCCGATCTGGTGAAGGTCCCGTTCGCCGGTGGCACGCAGGCGATGGCCGATGTGGTGGTTGGCTGTCCCATCCCGGTGTTGGTCGCCGGAGGGCCCGCCCGGGACGGTTGGCCGGCGCTGGCCGACTACGTCGAGTCGATCATGCTTTCCGGGGTGGCCGGACTCGCCATGGGCCGCAACATCTTCCAGGCCCCCGACCCGGCCGGCCGGGCCGGCCGGGTCGCCGCGCTGGTGCACCCGGGTCGGGTGGCGGTGCCAGCCGCGGCTCTGGAGCCGGTCTAGGCCCCCGCCCCGCCTTCGGCGCATCACGTATCCACACCACCATCTCAAGCCATCTTGGCGCGGCGAACTGGTCCGACCGCGTCAGAAGCCCGTGTCTGGTCGCCGGTGTCCGACGCCGGCACCTGAAGGAGGAAATCGTGAGCAAGCTCTGCTGGATCGATGTACGCGGCCTGTCGGGCATCCGAGCTGCTGTGCTGGAGGAAGCCATCCACCAGCGGGTCGACGCGGTGTTGGCGGACGACATCGCCGCCCTGATCGACCTGCCGCCGACGATTCGCAAGGTGCTCTACCCCGCCGGTGACCTACCTGCCGACCTGACCGGAGTGGACGTGGTGATCGTCGACCCGGACACTCACGGCCACCCCGCCGAACTCGCCGGCCGCCACCCCGACACCGAGTTCGGTCGGTACGTCGAGATCGTCGACGCCGCGACACTCGACCTCGCCTGCGTGGCCGCCCGATCCGACCGGTGGTGTCTGCTGCACTTCAAAGACCCGACGAAGATCCCGCTGGAGATCGTGATCGCGGCGAGTGCGGGCGCCAGCGGCAGCATGATCACCACTGTTGCCGATGTCGAGGAGGCAGAGATCGTCTTCGGCGTGCTGGAGCACGGCTCCGACGGCGTGATGCTGGCACCCGCGGAGGTCGGCCAGACCACGGCGCTGGTCCGTGCGGCCACCGACCAGCTTGCGCACCTGGACCTGGTCGAGCTCGAGGTGGTGCGAACCGCGCACGTCGGCATGGGCGAGCGGGCCTGCGTGGACACCTGCACGTACTTCGGCAAGGACGAGGGGATCCTGGTCGGCTCCCACTCCAAGGGCATGGTGCTCTGCGTCAGCGAGACCCACCCGTTGCCATATATGCCGACGCGTCCGTTCCGGGTCAACGCGGGAGCGATCCACTCCTACACGCTTTCGGTGGGCGGGCGAACCAACTACCTGAGCGAACTGATGGCCGGAAGCAAGGTGTTGGCGGTCGATGTCAAGGGTCGGGCGCGTGCGGTGACTGTCGGCCGGGTCAAGATCGAGAGCCGCCCGCTGATCTCGATCGACGCGGTGGCCGCCGACGGCACCGAGGTGAATCTGATCCTGCAGGACGACTGGCACGTTCGGGTGCTCGGACCGGGTGGCGCGGTGCTCAACAGCACCGAGCTGCGCCCCGGCGATCGGCTGCTCGGCTACCTCCCGGTCGCCGACCGCCATGTTGGCCATCCCATCTCCGAGTTCTGCCTGGAGAAGTGACCAACGGGGCCGAGGAGGGAGGGACCTACCGATGATGAATCTTGGACGTCCGATCGATGTGGCCGTGATCGGCGCCGGAGTGCTTGGCCTGGCGACCACCGACGCGCTGGCCCGCCGGGGTGCCGATGTGGTCTGTTTCGATGGCAGACCGCCCGGCCAGGGGCAGTCCGGCGGACTGACTCGAACGTTTCGTCACCGGCATGACAACGAACGTGTCGTGCGCCTCGCTGTCGAGGCCCGCGATGGGTTCCGGCGGTGGGAACGACGCTCCGGCCGGCGGATGATCGGCCCGGAGGGCGCGGTGTACGCCGGAATGGCCGACAGTGACGTGGTCGGGTTGGTCACCAACGGAGTGCCGCACTCCTTCGTCCCGGCGGACCGGCACCGGGAGTACTTCGGTCCGTTGGCCGAGGTCGACGGACCGTTGTTGGTGGACCCCGGTGCCGGCGCGATCCGGGCACGTCGGGTCATCGACAGTCTGACCGACTGGGTGAAGGACCGGATCGTGCAGGCCGACGTGCACGCGGTGACCGTCCCCGCCGGCGGTCGCGCCGTCGAGTTCCACACCGCCGATGCCATCCACCAGGCCCGCCACGTGATCATCGTGGCAGGAACCGCCACTCCGCGGCTCGCCGCGGGCGTCGGGCTCGACGTGCCGTTGAGCAGCGCGTTGCATGCCCGCCCGCACTACCGGGTGCGTGACGCCTTTGCCGGCTCGCCGTTGCCCTGCTGGGTGGACCGGTCCGGGCAGTTCGGCGAGACTGTGTACGGGTCACCCATCGGCAGCACCGGTCGATACGTCCTCGGGCTCATCGGCGACGCGGTGGACGTGCCGTTGACCCCGGCTGGTGCTCTTCCACCCGGCGCAAGCATGGCCGAGCACGTACAGCGGGTCTCTGCCTACGTGGCCCAGGCGTTGCCGGGGCTCGACCCGGACCCGGTCGGAGTACGGGTTTGCGTGATGACCAAGCTGCCGGCCGGCAGTGATGCCTTCGGTGCCTGGCATACGCCTGGTGTCACCGCCCTGACCGGGCACAATCTGTTCAAACTCGCTCCAGTGCTGGGTGAACTGCTCGCCGACACCGCCGTCGCCGACCGCCTGCCGGAACAACTGGCCCAGGCCGCGTCGAAGTCGCTCAGCGCGGCAGCCGGAGTGCGCTGATGATCGTCATCAGCGGAAGCACCGGCACCGTCGGTCGGGCGCTGGTCGCCGAGTTGTCCGCCCGAGGCGTAGCCCTCCGGCTGCTGGTCCGTCCCGGTGCCCGCAGCGCTGCACAGGTCGACCGACACGGCGAGGTCGTCGAGGTCGACATCACCGAGTCCGGGCAGGTGCGGCGGGCTCTCACCGGTGCCCGGCGGCTGTTCCTGCTCACCCCATTCGGACCGCGACAGGATGTCGTACAGGTCGCGATGATCGCCGAGGCCGTCCGGGCGGGGGTGGAGGCGGTGGTCAAGCTCTCCGCGCTCGGTGCCGCACCGGACGCGGCGGCGTCGGTGCATCGCCAGCACGGTAACTCCGACGAGTGTCTACGCCGCAGTGGACTCAGGTACGCGGTGCTGCGTCCGAACGCTTTCATGCAAAACGCCAGTCAGTGGCTGCCCACCATCGACGGTCTGGACGCCGTTGCGCTTCCGACCGGGCGGGCTCGGGTCAGCATGATCGACGTACGGGACATCGCCGAGGTCGCCGCCGTCCTGTTGACCGCCGAGGATCTCACCGACGGCAGTCACGACCTGACCGGGCCGCAGGCGTTGAGCTACGCCGACGTGGCGCGGACGTTGTCCACGGCTGCCGGTCGCACCATCCGGCACTGGGATCTCAGCCCGGCTGAGGCCGCCGGGTTGATGCGGCGGGCGGGCATCGCGGACTGGGCGATCTCGGCGCGGCTGGAGCTCTATGAGAGTTATCGGCGAGGTGAGGCGGATCTGGTGACCGACACGGTCCACAGCTGGACCGGCCGACCCGCGCGCAGCTTCGCCGCGTACGCGACCGAAGTGGCGGACCGGCTGCGTCGGCCCGTTGCGCTCAGGGCGGTGCCGTGAACGTCTTCGTGGTCGGTGGATCAGGCGTTCTCGGGCAGCAGCTGGTCCCGATGCTGCTCGAGAACGCCTGCCGGGTCACCGTGATGGCGCCGGGTGCTCGACTCCGCCACTTGCCGACCGGGGTCGAGACGGTGCCGGCCAGCCTGGTCGGCCCGGAGACCGCAGAGCTGCTCCGTGGTCGGCTCGCGGGGGAGCACGTGGTGGTGAATCTGGCATCGGCGATCCCTGCGGATCCGAGGGCGCCGGGTGGGTGGGAGCTCAACTCGCGGCTACGGCGGTACGGGACGAGAGTCCTGGTGGAGGCGGTACGCGCCGCCGGGGTACCACAACTGGTGCAGATGAGCATCACCATGGCGTACGCCGACGGTGGCGACCGTTGGCTGGACGAGTCGGCGCCGTTCGACTCCGATCCCGCTCGGGTGGGGCTGGTGCAGCCGGTGACCGAGATGGAGTCGATCGTGACTCGGCTCGACCCGAGCGAGGTGAGGTGGACCGTGCTGCGTGGCGGGCGGTTCGTCGGACCGGGCACCGGGCAGGACGCCCAGCAGACGGCTCTGCGTGCCGGAAGGTTGTCGGTGGCGGGCAGCGGGCAGTCGTTCATGTCGATGGTGCACGTACGCGACTACGCGGCGGCAGTCGTGGCCGCGGTGCGGGTCGGTCCAGCGGGTCTTGTCTGCAACGTGACCGCGGAACCGGTGCGGCAGGCAGAATACCTGGACGTGTTGGCCCACCTGGTGGGGGCGGCTCGGCCCGCCAGCGACCCGATCGCTGCTCCCGATCTGCCGTCGCAGCGGGTGAGTAGCGACCGGGCCCGGCGCGAGCTGGGCTGGCAGGCGCGGCACGGTGTCTGGCCCGACGGCGGCTGGTGACCACTTCGTTGACCCGGTCAGGCCGGGCCAGGGCTGCCCAGCCCGCCCTGGTCGTGCAGCAGAACCTGCCGGGTCAGCTCGACCCGGCTCGTCACGCCCAACTTGCTAAAGCTGTGCCGCAGATGGCTGTCGACGGTATGTGGGGACACGAACAGTTGAGCGGCCACTTGACGGTTGGTGAGTCCTTCGGCGACCAGCCTGACGACGCGCAGTTCCGACGTCGTCAGGCTGTCCCAGCCCTGACTGCCCACCGTGGCCTGCTGCCGTTGCCGGCGCCGTACCCCCAGCTCCCGAAGCGCCTGCTGGGCCCGGGCCGCGTCCCTGGCGGCGTTGCACGACAGATACGTGGACAATGCCTGCTCGACGAGCCTGACCGCCTCATCGCGGCGGACGTTGACGTCCTCACGTGCGGCCAGATCCTCCATGGCGGCAGCCCTGATCATGACTCTCGGGCTCTGTGCCAGCGTGTGCACCGCCCGGCGGAGCGCCCCGAGATCGTCATGGGCGACGCCGCTGGCGTGATCGGCGATCCCGACCAGCGACGGGATGTCTGGATTGCGTTCGGCCAGCCGGCGAGCCATCTCCACGGTGCGGGAGGCGAGGTCGCTGGCACCGGCGGCCAGCGCCAGGCGGCTCAACTGGGGCGCGGCTTCCGGCCTGCGGGCCAGCATCCGCAGCAGCGACTGGCTGTCGACGCCTGTCTCGATGACTGTCCGTAGCGCCGAGGCTGGTTGCTCACCGCAGGCGAGCCGGAACTGGGTGACTATCCATGCCAGGTCGACCGGCACCGGCACGTCGCCAACTGTCGAGATCTCATGCGCCCGGTCCAGATGGGCGCGGGCGGCCGCCAGATCGTCCCGATGCATCGCCAAGCTCGCCAGCAGGGTCAGCAAAGGCAGACTCAGCGCCGGAGCGGCGAGTTGCTCGGCGACCCGGGCGCCCGCCTCGGCCTCGGCGACCGCGTCGTCCAGCCGACCGCTGACGGTGAGCATCATGGCCCGGTGGTAGTACCAACGGGGCTGCGTCCATGCGGTGCCGAGACTGTCCGACTCGCGTTGGTCGTGCGCGAAGAGCGACTCGGCCTCGGCAAGTTCGTCCACCGCTGTCAGCGCTGCGGCCAGCCACAGCCGTGGGTGACGCCGTCGCGCCTCCCCGCCGACCTGCTCGGCTATGCGTACGGCGTCTCGGGCGTACTCGACCGCCGACTTCAGGTTGCCCACCATCCGGGCCGCGATCGAGCGGGCGCTGGTACCACAGACCAGGGCACCGTAGGTCCCCGTCGCCGCGCCGAGCGCAGCGGCTTCGGTGCCGGCGTTGTCGCCTCCGGCTATGTCGCCGGTGTCCAGCAGCGCGTATGCCTGTACGGAGAGAAGCTCGGCGCGGATCGGGTCGCCGGGTCGGGCCCGGCTGATGCCCCGCGACGCATAGCTGACGACATCGCCGCTGTGCCCGGTGACGTGCAGCGCCTCGGCGAGGCCGAGTAGCAGTGCCGCCTCCTGCGCCGAATCGAGTCCGGCGTGCAACGCGGCCTCGCCGAGCTCGATGGCTTCGGCGATCCGGTCACCGAGAGCGAGGAGCCGAACCGCTTCCGCGACCAGTGGGGGACGGGACAGGTCGTGGGGAGTGATCAGCTCGAGCATCCGCAGGATCAGGTCCGCGGCGGTGTTGGGCGCGGTAGGCGCGATCTGCGCGACCGCTTGCCGTAGCACCGCGACCGCCTGTCCGTCGCCGGCATGCCCACCTCGTACCAGATGCTCGGCGACTTCCACCGCCGAGCGCCCTTCGCGTTGGATGACCGTGGCCGCCTCGCGGTGCAGCGCCCGACGGACAGGTTCGGACAGTTGGCCGTACAGCGCCTCGCGAATCAGGTCGTGGCGGAAGCGCAGCTCGTTGCCGTCGGCTTCGAGGATGACGGCGGAGACCGCCTCGTCGACCGCCGGCAGCAGGTCGATCGCCGACCGGCCGACCAGGCCGGCTACCTCGTGCACGGTGAACGGCCGTCCCAGCACCGACGAGGCGTCGAGCAGCCGGCGGGTCAGCTCGGACAGGTCGCGCAGCCGCAGGTCGACCGCGCTGAGGAAATCGGCGGTCAGCTCGCTGCCGACCAGGGTCGCGACCCCACCGGAGATGGTGAGCTGGCCAGTCTCCCGAAGCGTCGAGACGAGCTGTTCGAGCAGGAACGGATTCCCGGCGCCGCGTTCGGCCATCTCGACCACCGAATCGTCCGGGATGGCACCGAGCATGCTGGCGCAGAAGTCGGTGACCGCCTCCTTCGCCAGCGGCTCCAGGTCGTGGGTGCGGGCACCCTCGGCGACCAGCCAGTCAATGGCGTCCTGACCGAAGGTGCGGACTGCCGCAGGTCGTCGCGACAGCAGCCAGGTCAACGGTGACGACGCCAGCTCCGGCACCAGGATCCGCAGCGCCAGGGAGGTGAGTTCGTCAGACAGGTGGGCATCGTCAAGGCAGATCAGCATTGGTTGTTTCCGGACGTACTGCTCGACTTGTTCACCAATTTGATCAACGAGGTGTAGCGGATTCTTGCCGCTGTCGCTCGCGGTAGCCAGGTCGAGTCCCGGTGGGTGGGCGTTCTGCAGCAGCGTCCGCATGGTGGTCAGCGGAGCGGCGCGGTCCAGCGCGGTGGCCCGGCTGCTGGAGACGGCCATCCCGAATGCCCGCGCCTCCGTGACTGCGGTTTCCAGCAGTCGACTCTTTCCCATCCCCGCAGTGCCCTGCACGACGATGCACCCGCCGGCACCGGAGGCTGTCTCGATCAGCGCGCGGTGCAGGTCGAGCAGCACGTCGGCGCGTCCCACCAGCGGTGGGGCAAGTATCCGAGACTCGGTGGCGAGTGCGCCATGCCGCTGGACGGAGCCTACGCGCAGCATCGGATAGTTCTCGGTCTGCGGGCCGATCGGTTTGTTGTCGATCATTCCCGGCGCATGTCTCACCCCGGTCCAGGATGGCAGCGCGGTGACCGTATGTGGGTAGTGCTTTGGGCCATTTTCCACGGACACGTACGAACCCTCCCGGTGCGCGGGGTGGAGGCGTCGGGTGTGGTGCAACACGAACCAGAGCATGCCTGCTGCGGGGTCACCAAGTAGGACGGCACCCAGCCGGGTGGTGATGGACGGCTGTGGATCAATTCTATACCCAGAGAGATCAATCCGCTACTTTGGAGGATCCTGGACCTTGGCGTGCCGGTACGCGCGTGATGTCCCATCACTGTCGGTCGATATCCCGTGTTGACGTGATGCTCAATTTTCCCCCGTCGATGTCCACTTGGGTGTCGACGCCAATGATCTGGCGAGTCAGTGAGGACCTCATGGCGGGATACGATTGCGACCTTCGAATCTGCTTGATCGGTGCCGGGCCGCGAAATCTGTCTACCTTAGAGCGCATCGTCGCCAACTTATCAGACTGGCCGCGGGCCAGAGCGGAGATTCACGTCGTAGATCCATTCGTCCTCGAGGGTAGTCAGGTCTGGCGTACCGGACAGGCGCCAGCCCTGCTGATGAACACGATCGCCTGCCAGGTCAGCCTGTTTACCGATGACAGCGTCACCTGTGTGGGTCCGGTGCGACCCGGGCCGCGGCTCGACGAGTGGGCGCGGACTCTGGCCATCATGGATCCGGTTGACGAGTACCCGGCAGAGATCCTCGAGGAGGCGAGATCACTCGGGCCCAACGACTACCCATCCCGAGCCCTCTTCGGCTATTACCTACGCTGGGTCCTGGCCCGGATCCGGGCTACCGCAGGCCCTCAGGTGGCCATTCGACTGCACGCCGACCGGGTCGTGCGCCTGCGCAACGCCCCTGATGGCAGACAGGTCGCCCTGCTCGCCGCCGGTGCCCGGTTGGATCAGCTGGATGCCGTGGTCCTCGCTCAAGGACACATCTCCATGCCACTTGGTGGCGAGGAACGCCGGTTCGCTGCACACGCGGCCCGACACGCTGTTGTCTACCAACCGCCGAGCAGCCCTGCGGACGTGCGCCTCGACGACATCCGACCCGGTCAGCGGATCGCGCTGCGGGGGATGGGCCTCAACTTCTTCGACTACCTGACGCTGCTCTGCCAGGGCCGAGGCGGCCGATTCATCGGGCCGGCGGATCGGCTCCGCTACCTGCCCTCCGGCGACGAGCCGCTGCTGTACGCCGGATCCCGACGAGGTGTCCCGTACAACGCACGCGGGGAGAACCAGAAAGGCGTGGCCGAGCGGCACCAACCCTTGTTCCTCACCGAGGACGTGATCCGACGGTGGCGATGGCGGGCCCGGGCCGGTGACCCGCCCCGGTTCGGTGCCGAGGTCTGGCCCTTGATCTCCCGCGAGGTCTGCGCGGTGTACTACCACGCGTTGATCAAGGAGAGCCGGGGCGTCTCGGCGGCGATGGAGTTCCAGTCCGAGTACGTCAGGTGGGCCTACGACAGCGAGGCCGTACGTCGGCTGTTGGGGCGGTTCGGTGTCGCCCGGTCACAGTGGTGGGACTGGCGGCGGATCGCCGCCCCGTACGGCGACCGGCGCTTCGCCAGCACGGACCAGTATCAGCGCTGGCTCCTGGACTATCTGCAGGCCGATCTCCGGGCGGCATTGCTGGGCAACGTGACAAGCCCGGTCAAGGCGGCCCTCGACGCGATGCGTGACCTGCGAAACGAGGTGCGCATGGTGGTGGACCACGGTGGGCTGGCGGGCAGTTCGTACCGGGACGAGCTCGTCGGCTGGTACACCCCGCTCAACGCCTTCGTGTCGATCGGCCCGCCAGCGCGTCGCATCGCCGAGATGATCGCCCTGATCGAGGCCGGTGTGCTCCGGGTTCTCGGACCTGGCCTGAGCGTCGTCAGCCATGAGGACCCGCCGGGCTTCCGGATCTGGTCGGCGAACGTGCCGGAGCCGCCGACACTGGTGGAGGGCCTGATCGAGGCCCGGTTGCCCGAATTCGACCTACGTCGCACCGACGACGAGCTGACCGTGGACCTGCGACAGCGTGGTGACTGTCGGCCGTACCGGATCCCCGATCCGGCAGGTGACGACTACGAGACCGGCGGACTGTGGGTGAGTGAACGCCCGTACCGCCTGGTCGACAGCGCCGGAAGGGAACATCCGCGCCGGTTCGCGTTCGGCATCCCGACCGAGAACGTGCACTGGGTGACGGCGGCCGGCATCCGCCCCGGGGTCAACTCGGTGACGCTGGCCGACGCAGACGCGATCGCGCGGGCCTGCCTGTCGTTCGCCGGGCCACCGCGGCAGGCACCGCCGGGCGGCCCGTTCTATCTGCACCAGCACATCCCGCTAGCCTGGCTGCCGACCACGGCGGCCAGCCAACTGCTCGCTGCTCCCGCGGGAGGTGCGCGGTGACCGCGACACCGACGGCCGAGGCCGTTGGCCTCGACGCCGGACTGCTGGCACCGGTGTGGGCCGGGCTGCCGTCCGCCAGTTGGCTCACTGACGAGGCGTACCTGCGGGCGATGGTCCGGGTCGAGGTGGCGCTGCTGCGCGTTCAGTGCCGGCTGGGCATCGTCCCAGAGAGGGTTCTCCCGGTGGTCGTGGCAGTCGCGAGCAGCGCCACGCTGGACGTCGCGGCGCTGGCGGTCGCCGCCCGCGGAGCGGCGAACCCGGTGGTGCCACTGGTCGAGGCACTCGTGCAGGCGGTGCGCGAGGTGGATCCGGCAGCTGCGGAATTCGTGCATCGAGGGGGTACCAGCCAGGACATCCTCGACACCGCGACGATGCTGATCGCCGACCGGGTGCTGCGGGCGGTCCGAGACGACCTCGACGCCATCGTGGCGGTGCTGGCCGAACTCGCCGCCGAACATCGACTCACCCCGATGGCGGGGCGTACGCTCACCCAGCACGCGGTGCCGATCACGTTCGGTGCCAAGGTCGCCGGCTGGTGCAACTCGGTACTCGACGCCCGCAACCGCCTGGCCGCGCTGCTTGACGCAGGTCTACCGGTGCAGCTCGGTGGTGCGGCCGGCACTCTCGCGGGGTACGCCGAGTACGCGGCCCTACAACAGGGCCAGTTCCGCGGTTCACCGTTGGACCTGGTTGAGCCGTTCGCGCGGGAGCTCGGTCTGGCCGCCCCGGTCGTGCCGTGGCATGCGCTGCGCGCCCCGGTGGCCGAGATCGGCGGGGTGGCCAGCCTGATCACCGGCACGCTCGGCAAGGTCGCGATCGACGTCCAAGGCCTGGCCCGTACTGAGGTCTCGGAGGTGGCCGAGCCGGCCGGGGCGGGCCGGGGTGTGTCGTCGGCGATGCCGCAGAAACGCAATCCGGTGCTGGCCACCTTGATCGTGGCCGCGGCCCGTCAGGTGCCGAGCCACGCGCTGGTGCTCGGGCAGTGCCTGCTTGCCGAGGACGAGCGTTCCGCAGGAGGTTGGCACGCCGAGTGGCACCCGTTGCGGGAGTGCCTACGCCTGGTCGCCGGTGCCAGCGCCACCGCCCGGGAACTGCTGACCGGGCTGGAAGTCTTTCCCGACCGGATGCGACACAATCTCGCGATGACCGGCGGCGCGTTGGTCACCGAGCGGATCAACGCGGTGCTGTCGCCGGTGCTCGATCGCGCGGCGGTCAAGCGACTGCTGGGCCGGATCGCCCGGATGGCTGCTGAGCAGGGGCGGGACTTCGCCGAGCTGCTGGTCGGTGACCCGGAACTGCGGTCGACGCCGGTGCGGGCGGTGGTAGCCCGCGCTGGCGGGTGGGACCAACTGCTCGATCCCACCCGCTATCTCGGTGCCAGCGCCGAGATCGTCGATGTCGTGCTGGCGCGGTGCCGTGTCCCGGCCGACGTCGACGGCGTTGCTACGGCCGGTGCCGGCCGGGACACGGGACCACTCAGGAGCCGGCGGGTCTGATGGACTGGGCGTGCCGGAAGATGTTGCCCGGGTCGTACCTGGACTTGATCTGTTGCAGCCGTGGATAGTTCTGCTTCCAGTACAGGTCGTGCCAGGCGGTGCCCGAGGTGTTCTGCGCCGGGTCGCTGATGTCGACGTCCGCGTAGTTGATGAAGCAGCCGTCGGTCACCTCATCCGGCACCGGCACCCCGCCGGTCTGCGCGTGCACCGTCCGGTAGAACTCGCTGAGGAAGCTGAGATGCCGCTGATCGTCGGCCGCATCCACCCAGGCTGTTCCCCAGAGCAGTTTGAGCACGGAATCCCGGTGTGGCGTGGCGGTGGCGGTCGGCGAGACCGAGTTGATCCGACCACCGTACGAGGCGATCGAGACCACCCATCCGGGCTGGTCGTAGCTGGTCTCTGAGAGGACCCGCCAGAACCCGTCCACCTGGGCGGCGGAGAACGACCGCCGTTGGTAGCTGGACTTGTACTTGTACCGGTCGGTCGGATTGCTCATCCACAGCCCGGGCCAACCCGTGGCGTGTAGCCACGGCAGCCTGCGGAGTTGGCCGACGACACCGGCGGGGCGGAGCCCGTCGTTGACTGCCGCGATGAACCGGTCGAGCAGAATCCGGGAGTCGGCCCTGGTGGCATCCATCTGGACGATCATGCTGAAGGTACCGTTCGGCCGGGTGGTCAGCTCCAGTCGAGCGAACAGGCCGGCGTAGGGCGAGCTGGCACCGCTGTTCAACTCGTGCCAGCGACCATAGTTGTCCAGCAGCCGACCGTACGACTCCCGATCGAAGTCGTCCCAGTTCCAGGTGACGGTGCAGATCCACACATCGGACGGTGGGGCTGGGAGGAACTGGGACGGATCAGCGCCGGTGGCACCCGGCGATCGGAACCAGTAGCGGGTGCTGACACCGAAGCTGCCGCCACCTCCGCCGGTGTGCGCCCACCAGAGGTCGTGGTGCGGATCGGCGGGGTCGCGGGTGGCCACCACCGGGCGGGCCCGCCCGGTGTGGTCCACCACCACCACCTCGATCGCGTGCAGATGGTCGACGATGAGGCCCTGTAGTCGACCCATTTGTCCGTACCCGGCGCCGCTGACATGCCCGCCGATTCCGACGGTGTAGCAGGAGCCGCCGGGTAGGGTGACCCCCCACCGGCGGAACAGGGCGTAGTAGACCTCGCCAAGGGTGGCGCCAGCTTGAACCATGACCGCGCGCCGGTCCGGGTCGTGACTGATCAGCCGCATCTCGGTCATGTCGATGATCGTCTTGACGTCGGGATTGTCGACGAAATTTTCGTAGCAGTGGCCGCCGCTGCGGACGGTCAGCCGACGGCGCTCCGCGACAGCTCGGCTGACCGAGCTGACGACCTCTGATGTGGAACGGGGCAGGCGGATGTAGTCAGGGTCGCTGGTGAACCGCTGGTTCTGGCCGCGGGAAAGACCAGAATGCCGCAAATCTCCGCGAGGGACGAGATGGGCGTCCTGACGCGGTCCTGGACGCCGGTCCGTCGGTGCGGCGAGAGCGGGATCCATGCCCAACTGAGTGGCGGCGAGGGTGCCACCGACCGCGACCGATCCGGTGAGGACCGACCGGCGCGAGAGTGCACTCACTGAGGTGTACCTCCGGGTTGGCTGAGCGTGATCGCCACCCGTGCGGGTGGCCGTCGGCAAGACTCCACCGCGTCACGCGGTCTGACATCACGTCTTTACGTGATGTCTTCTCACGTCTTTGCGGGACGCGTGATTCGTCCGCTCAGGAGCGGCCCCGTTCGCTTTGGTCTGTGCCGGGCGCGTCGGGGCACCAGCCGGCGGACAGATCGCCGAAAGACGCGATATGCCCGACCGTCGGCGCGGAAGACCCTTGATAGGCCAGGAGTCGTTCGGAGGGTGGGTGTGACCATGAGCTTCATCGAGCAGGGGTTTCCGCGGGCCCGGTACGTCGCGGCGGGCGAGGGTCCGAGCGTGTGGGCGTTCAGCGGCGACAGGTACACGATCAAGGCGGCGGCCGGGGACACCGGTGGTTCGTTCGGCCTGATGGAGGCGATCGTGCCGCCGCAGAGCGGACCGCCGATGCACATCCATCACAAAGAGGACGAAGCCTTCTACATCGTGGATGGGCGGTTCGAGATCGCGGACCACGACCGCGAACTCGTCGCCACGGCGGGTTCGTTCATCTGGCTGCCCCGGGGCGGTCCACACCGCTTCCGCAATATCTCGGACAAACACGCCAAGATGCTGCTCTTCTTCCTGCCTGGCGGGTTCGAGCAGTTCTTCGTGGACTGCGGCCAGCCGGCGGTCGATGGCTCATCGCCGCCGTCGGCGGATCAGTTCGCCGTCGATGTGGAGCGTTCGATGCGGTTGGCCACTGATCGATACGGGATCGAGTCGGTCTAGTACCCGAGGTGTCGGTGCGTCCGCTAGGCTGGTGAATATTGTGTCGACCGATACAGAAATGAGGACGGACATGACAGGACTGGCAGGAAAGGTCGCGCTCGTCACCGGGGGCAGCCGGGGGATCGGAGCCGCGATCGCCACCCGGCTGGCGCAGGACGGCGCCGATGTCGCCCTGACCTACCTCAGCGCCGGGGACCGGGCCAAGTCCGTGGTCGCCGACGTGGAAGCGGCCGGCCGGCGTGGATTGGCGATCGCCGCGGACAGTGGCGACGCGGCGGCGGTGATCGGTGCCGTCGATCGGACGGTCGAGGAGTTCGGCCGGCTGGACATCCTGGTGAACAACGCCGGGGTCTTTCCGTACGGATCGGTGGACGAGGTCAGCCTCGAGGAGCTCGACCGCACCCTGGCCGTGCACGTGCGAGGGGTCTTCCTGGCCAGCCAGGCAGCCGTTCGGCACATGGGACCGGGTGGACGGATCATCAGCATCGGCAGTTGCTTCGCCGAGCGGGTCCCCTATGCCGGTGTCAGCCTCTACGCGATGACGAAGAGCGCACTGATCGGCATGACCCGCGGACTGGCTCGGGATCTGGGTCCACGTGGGATCACGGCGACTGTCGTGCACCCTGGCTCCACCGACACCGACATGAACCCCGCCGACGGTGAGGGTGCCGACCACGAGCGCGGCTTCATCGCTGTCGGTCAGTACGCCTCGCCGTCGGACATCGCCGCGACAGTCAGCCACCTGGCTGGTGAGGGCGGACGGTACATCACCGGAACCGCGATCGCGGTCGACGGCGGGTTCGCGGCCTGACGGACCGCGTCGGCCCCGGCCGGGGTGCCCGTCAATCCGACGAGGGCTTGGCTGACCGTCCGGACTTGTGCTCGTACGGGCGAAGTTGATCCTGAGGAGAGAGTACGTATGGCATGGGTCGTCCTGGTCTTGGCCGGGCTACTGGAAGTCGTATGGGCGAGCGCGCTCAAACACACCGCCGGATTCACCCGGCTGTGGCCCTCGGTGCTGGCGATCGTCACCGCAGGGCTCAGCTTCTTCATGCTCGCTTGGGCGATGAAGAGCCTGCCCGTTGGGACGGCCTACGCGGTGTGGGTGGGGATCGGCGCGGTCGGTGTGGTCATCGCCGGGGCGGTCGCCCTGCAGGAGAGTCTCAGCCCGGTGCGGCTGCTCTTCCTCGGGCTGATCGTGGTGGGAATCATCGGGCTGCGCCTTGTGGAGGAGTGAAGCCCGACCGGTTCCCAAGTCGGCGGTGATCAGCGGTAGCCAGGTGGACGACGTACCGGCGATGTCTGTCCCGCGCTGACCATCTGGTGATGAGCACCGGTGATCGGTGGACGCCTAGGCCACCGATCACCGGACCACCCGCAGTAGTCATCCTTCGAACAGCCGACTCCTCGCCTCGGCCAGCGCCGAGCGGATCTCGGCAGCGATCCGGCGCACCAGGTCCGCTGCCGGAAGCTCACGGACCAGCGAGTGTGCCTGACCGGCCCAGAGGTGGACACTGTCCGTATCACCGGCGATCAACGCCGCACGTCGCAACGGTGCGGTCAGATGGTGTACGTGTGGATAGGCGGCCGGAGGCGGTGTGGCGGTGTGGCGTCGGACGAATCCGTTGACGATGGCTCGGGCCCGGCGACCGGTGAAGGCGCGGGTCAGGGTGGTCTCCTGGGAGCCGCCGATCTCGGCACGGTGGATGGGGTTCGTGCCCGCCTCGGGGCAGCGCAGGAACGCCGTCCCCAACTGGGCGGCGATCGCACCGGCGGTCAGCGCGGCGGCGACCGATGCGCCGTCCGTCAGGCCCCCGGCGGCGATGACGGGCAGCCTGCTGGCCTGCCTGACCAGTCGGAGCAGCACAAGTAGCCCGTATTCGCCGATGCCGTCGTGGTCGGTGAAACCACCACGGTGTCCGCCGGCCTCGATGCCCTGCGCGACAAGTGCGTCGGCGCCGATCGCCTCGGCGGCCACTGCCTCTCCCGGCGTGGTGACGGTGACCAGAACACTGACCCCGGCATGATGCAGTCGGTCGATGGTCGCGCCGGTAGGTAGGCCGAACACGAACGAGACCACCGGCACGCGCTCGGCGCACAGGAGCTCGATCTTTTCGTTGAAGTGGTCGTCGTCGGCCTCGGGCTGACCGAGCGCAACATTTAGCCGCGTCGCATCGGATTGCAACGCTGCCGCATAGGAGGCGAGGGCGCCCTGGTCGATCCGGGTCTCACCGGATGTGAAGACGTTGACGCCGAACGGCGCGTCGGTCAGCTGACGCACCTGCCGGATCTCCTCGTGTACCTGGTCGAGTCGCTTGTAGCCGGCAGCGAGGAAGCCCATGGCGCCAGCTCGGGCAACCGCTGCGACTAATCGGGGGGTGGACGGTCCGCCGGCCATCGGGGCAGCGATGACGGGGACACGGAGTGAGGGAAAAATAGTCATTTGGTGCTCCAAACTACTCTTTGAGATTTTTATACCATTCAACCGCCGGGAACGCGATACGCTGTTCGTCGCGAATAGCGGTCGGCGCGAACACCTATCCTCGAAAAAGGTGAGATGGGGATGCAGATGGCGAAGCGGGGTCGACCACGTACCTTCGATCGTGCGGTGGCGCTACGGCGCGCGATGGAGGTCTTCTGGCGGCGCGGCTACCAGGGCGCGTCGATGGCCGAGCTGACGGCCGCCATGGGCATCGCCTCACCTAGCCTGTACGCGGCCTTCGCCAGCAAGGAAGCCTTGTTCCGGGAGGCGGTGGATCTCTACAACGCCACCGAGGGGTTGGCCCCGCAGCGGGCGCTGAACGGTCCCGGCGGTGCGCGACAGGCGATCGAGGCGATGCTGCGGCACAACGCGCGGGCCTACACCGATCCGGCGAATCCCACCGGCTGTCTGGTGGTCCTGGCCGCGATCGGCGGCCTGCCGGACTCCGACGAGGTCAGTCGATTTCTCGCCCAGTGCCGGCAACGTGACGTCGATGAGATCTGCCGGCGCATCAGGCGCGGGATCGACGAGGGCGACCTGCCTGGCTCGGTCGACCCGGAGCCGCTCGCGCGGTTCGTCGGTGCCGTCGTTCAGGGCATGTCGGTGCAGGCGCGCGACGGTGCCAGTGTCGCCGACCTAAACGGGATCATCGACTGGGCGATGTCGGCCTGGGACGTTCTGGTGCCGGAGCGGACCCTCCCATAGGATCGGAACGGCGTTCCAATCCGGGGCGTGGAGTGCGGCGGCAGGGGCATCGACATGAGCATCAGCCAGGCCATCGAGCCGGTGGCCGGATTCGACCTGCACAGCTTCGCGATCCTGCTGCACCTGCTGCTGTTGACCTTCTGGCTCGGCACTGACCTCGGCGTCTTCTACGCCAGCCGGTTCATCGTCGATCCGACCGGGTCGCCCGCTGGGCGGGCCGTCGCCGCGAAGATCATGCACGTCATCGACCTGTCGCCGCGGATCTGCCTGGTGCTGATGCTGCCCAGCGGGGTGACCCTGATGGCCGCCAGCGACCTCGGACGGGAGATCTTCGCCGGTTGGCCGCTGGCGCTGGCCTGGCTGATCGGGCTCGGCTGGCTGGCGGTGATGCTCACCGCCTTCCGGGGACCCTCCGGCGGGCTCGCCCAGCGGGCCGACATCACCATCCGGATCGCCGTGGCCGCCGGACTGCTCGCCGCCGCCGGCTATGCCCTGGTCGCCACCGCGCCGTTCGGGGTGGACAGCAACCCGCGCTGGCTGGCCGGCAAGGTCGCCGCGTACGCGCTGTGCATAGTCGGCGGTCTGCTGATCCGAGTCACTCTGCGACCGTTCGGGCCGGCGTTCGCACGGCTGATGGCCGACGGTTCGACCCCGTCGACCGAGGCGGCGATCAGTGGATCGATCGCCCGAGCGGTGCCGTGGGTCTTCTTCGTCTGGGCGATGGTGCTGGTCGCCACCGTCCTCGGCGTGGTCAAGCCGGGCATGCTGCCCGGCTGACCAGCCGCACGATCGTCAGGTCGCTGCCGGGGTGACCAGCCAGTCGCCGACCCCGTACGGGTCGGCCAGCGGCTGCGACGCGTGCTCGTGCACGATCCGCCACCGGTCGGTGTCGCGACGCAGCACCCAGGTCAGCCGCATCGGCACGGCCCGCTCACCGGCCACCGTCCGGACCGACATCCGTACGGTGGCGCTCAGGCTGGACAGCGCCCCCGCTTCGCCGGCGGCGTCACCGTCGGTGCCGTGCACCCACGGACCGTCGGTGATGTCGACGGCGGTCACCGACATCGCGGCCGCGCAGAAGTCGCGCCAGCCCTTGGCGACCGCGGTGTGCCCGACGGTCTGCCAGCGTGGCCCCTCGACGAACACGTGCAGGTCCTCGACACCGGCGTAGCAGTCGACGATCGCGTCGGCGTCACCGGCGACGATCGCCGTCAGCAGCGTGTCGAGCGCCCCGCGTGGGGTCGCCGGATCCGTGGCGTTTCCCATCGGTTGCCTCCTCAACGCCAGTCCGCAGGCACGCCGTCGGCCCGTCGGGTCTCCCGGATCACCGAGATGCCGATCAAGGTGTCGCCCTCGAACCGCTGCCACAGTCGCAGTTTCTCGTCCGAGGTGACCATGGTGACCAACTCGTCGACCCGTACCCCGGTCTCCTGCCAGTGGCCAGTGAAGAACAGCGCCCGGTCGTCGAGCACGGTCGCGGTGCCGGTGAAGCCCGCCATGCCCAGGTCGAGGGTGCCGTCGTCGGCGAGTCGGCCCCGGAAGTCCGAGATGCGTTCCTGCGCCGTCCCCGGCCGGTGGACCAGCCGTTCGTACCAGAGCGGCCCGTCCAGGCGCAGCTCCTGCCGGCTGTCGAAGGTCTCGATCACCTCACCGGTAGGGGACAGGTGGGTGTACGTCCCGTCCCACACCCCCAGGGACCGTTCCAGATACTCCCGCATTGACACCGTCACGGCTGCTCCTTCTCTTGTCGTCGAACATCGGGGTCGGTGGCCGGGACCCGGTGGCAGGCGACCGACCGGCCGGCCGCCATCGGCAGCAGTGGTGGCGTCACGTCATGACAGACCGGCAAGGTGACCGGGCAGCGGGTGGCGAACCGGCAGCCGGCACCGGTCAGTTCGGCGTCCGGTTCACCCGCCGGACGGGAGCGCACCGCCGGCCGGGTCCGAGGGTCCGGGTTGGGAATCGCCTCGCGCAGGGCCCGGGTGTACGGGTGGGCCGGTTCGGCGAGGATCTGCTCCGTCGGACCGATCTCCACCAGCGTGCCCTGATACAGCACCGCGATCCGGTCGGCGACCCGGGACACCACCGACAGGTCGTGGCTGATGAACAGCAGGGACAATCCGAACTCGGTCCGGGCGCGGGCCAGCAGGTCCACCACCTGGGTCGCCGAGCTGGAGTCCAGGCTGGCGGTGGGTTCGTCGGCGACCAGGAACGACGGCGACAGGATCAACGCTCGGGCCACGCAGACCCGCTGCAGTTGCCCGCCGCTGAGTTCGTGTGGATAGCGGTCCAGCATCATCTCGGGCAACCCGACCAGGCCGAGCAGTTCCCGGGCCCGGTCGATCCGCGAGGACTCGTCGCCGATGCCGTTGACCCGCAGCGGGTCGGTCAGCGCGGCGGAGATGGTGAAGCGCCGGTTGACCGAGGCGTACGGGTTCTGGAACACCAACTGCATCCGGCGCCGCAGCACCCGAAGCTGCGCCTCGGTCAACGCGGCGGTGTCCTGCCCGTCGAAGACGACCTGCCCGGCGGACTGCCGGTTGAGCTGTAGCAGGATTCGGCCGAGGGTGCTCTTGCCGGAACCCGACTCACCGATCAGCCCGACACTCTCGCCGGTGGCGATGTCCAGATCGACGTCCCGCAGCACCAGCGGCAACGCCGCCGCCGACCACCAGCGGCCGTCCCCGCCGTACCGGTGGTTGATGCCCCTGGCGGTGACCAGCGGCGCCCCCGGAGCCGTGGTCTGCTGCCCGGTCATGACGCCGCCCCGCTCGCGATCCGGGGCAGCGACGCCATCGACGCCAGCAGGTGCCGGGTGTAGTCATGGGTCGGCTGTTCGAACAGCGAGATCACGTCGGTGTCCTCCACCACCTCGCCCCGGCACATCACCAGCGCCCGGTCGCACAGTTCGGCGACCACCGGCAGGTTGTGCGTGACGATGATCAGTGAGAAACCCAGCTCGGCCTGGAGCGCGTGCAGCAGATCCAGCACCTGGGCCTGGGTGGTGACGTCCAGGCTGGACGTCGGTTCGTCGGCGAGCAGCACCTTCAGCCGTGGGCTGGAGCAGGCCAGCGCGATCATGATCCGCTGTAGCTGGCCCTGGCTGAACTCGAACGGGTAGCGGCCCAGCTTGTCCCGGGCGTCGATGCTGACGCTGGCCAGCGCCCGCAGCATCGTCTCGGTGTACCGCGACCGGGGCAGATCCGGCTGGTGCAGCCGAAACGAGCGGCGGAACTGGTCGCGGATGGAGAACGCCGGATTCAACGCGTTCACCGGGTCCTGGAAGATCATCGCGATCTCTGAGCCACAGCGGGCCCGGAACTCGCGCCGACTCAGCGACCGCAGGTCCGTGCCGTCCAACCAGATCCCGTCGGCCCGCACCACTCCCGGCGGGCGGATCAGCCCCAGCACCGCCTTGAGCAGGGTGCTCTTGCCCGATCCGGACTCGCCGACGATGCCCAGCTTCTGCCCGGCCGGCACGGCGAGCGACATCGGCGCGACCGCCTCGACGCGCTGCGCGCCGCTGCCGTAGCTGACCTGCAGATTCTCAATCACAAGTCTGTCGCTCATACTCACCTTCCTGCTTGTCGACGGCGCGGGCGGCATCGTCGGCCGCACGCTGGACGACGTCGTCGGCGGCTACCGGACCCTGGACGACCACGACCACGACCACGTCCACCGGGCGCTGGCCGGTCAGCGCGGCCGCCACCCGACGGCGGATCAGCCACGCGGCCGGTAGCAGCGCGACCCCGGCGAACAACAACGTCACCTGCAACGGCGACAGTGCCCCCACCCCGCCGGCCACCCCCACCTGCTGGTAGACGCTGCCCAGCACGGTGACCCCGACCACCGACCCGACCTGGCGGGCCAGGCTCAGGTTGGTCAGCGCCGAGGGCAGTGCGGCGGGCCGCACCAGGCTCATCGCCGCCGCGGTGTCCCCGGCGAACAGCACCCCGACGGCGAGACCGATCGGCGGCAACGACAGCGCGAGCACCACGAGTGGTGCCGCCCCGGCGGCCCCGACGACCAGGTAGGCGCCCGCCAGCCACAGCGCCGCCAGCGACATCAGGGCGCCCAGCCCGAAACGTTGGGTGAGCCGGCCGGCCAGCTGACTGCCCACGGGGATCAGCGCCATCGTGGCGAACACCGCCCAGCCGGCGACCGACGCCGACATCTCCCGCTCCACCTGCAATGACAGGCTGAGCACGTACCCGCCGCCGGCGACCACCGCGTTGTACGCCACCCCCGCGACGATCAGCGCACCGAACCCGGCGTGGCTGAAGACCCGCAGGTCGAACGCCGGGAACCGGGTCCGCCGTTCGACGACCAGGAACGCGGCGGCCACCGGCACGGCCAGCCCGACGCTGGTGGTGACCAGCACCCAGTCCGGGTCGGGCCGGCCCGCCTCCAGAATGCCGGCGCAGGCCAGGCAGACCGCGGCGCCACCGGTGAGCATGCCGACCAGGTCGAGGCGACGGCGGTCGACGACCACGTCGGCCAGCCGACTGGCGAGCAGTAGACCGGCTGCCGCGGCGACCAGCTCCACCAGGAAGATCAGCCGCCAGCTGACCGTTGCGGTCAACAGTCCGCCGATCACCGGGCCGACGAAGATCCCCGCCGAACTGATCGTCACCCAGGCGGCGACCGCGCGTACCCGCTGGTCGCCAGCGACGTTCGCGTCGAGTAGCGCCGCCGAGTTGGGAATCATCATCGCGCCGCCGGCACCCTGCAGCACCCGTGCCACGACGAGCAGCCAGAACGACCCGGCGACCAGCGCCAGCAGGCTGCCGGCCCCGAACAGCACCAACCCGATCTGGTAGCCCCGGCGCCGGCCGACCCGGGCTGCCAACGCACCGGCGCTGGGCAGCACCGCCAGGTTCGCCAGCATGAACGTGACGAACAGCCAGCGGGCGGCGGTCTCGCTGATGCCTACCTCGCGGGCCACCGTCGGCAGGCTCACCGTCAACGCGGTGTTGTCCAGCATCACCAGGCCCAGCCCGATCGCGCAGGTCAGCGCCGGGAGCGGGACACCACCTGCGGGCTGTGCCGGGATTCGACCGGCGGTACGGGTCACCGGTCAGCCACCTGTCCGGACGAACAGTTCGATCGCCTCGCCACCGGTGCCCAGCAACAGCCGGCTGCGGGCCGGACCGTGCACCGGCAGCTCGACCGGCGTCTCGTCGGCCACCGGGCGGCCACCGGCCCGGCACAGCGCCGCAGTGGCGGCGTCGAGGTCGTCGACCTCGAAGGTGATCGAGTTGATGCCGGTACGCGGCGGGGCGGCATCGGTGAACGCGCCGGTCAGGCCGATGTACTGCACGATCTCCACCCGGCCGCCGTCGCCGTGTCCCGGCGCGTACAGGTTGACGTCGCGCAGCCGTACACCGCCCGGCACGTGGAAGAACTCGGCCATGCCGGCGATCGTCCTGTCGAACCAGACCCGCAGCCCGAGGGCGGTGTAGCAGTCCGAGGCGGCCTGCGCGTCCGGTACGTGCACGGCGACCGTCTGCACCCGGTGCGGGCCGCCACCGGGGCCGGAGAACCCGGTGGCGTCCTCGACGATCTCGAACACGTCCAGCACCGTGCCGTCCGGGTCGTGCGACAACGAGTCCCAGACGGTGATCTCCGGGGTGATGCTCCAGCGGCGGGGCTCGGACAGCACCAGAGCGGCGTCGTCCTGGATCCGGTGGCGTACCTCGTCGATTCGGTCGACCCGCAGGTTCAACGCATAGTGGCCGTGGTCGCGCCGGTTGTCGCCGGTGCGGGCCGGGCCGGCAGGCGCGGCCCAGCCGGACAGCCGCAGCAGTCCCGAGGTGGCCCCGGACGGGCCGAGCACGGCAACCGACGCCGGGCACGCCTCGGCCGACCCCCACAGCCGGGCGGTGCCGGTGCCGTCGTCGTCGGCGGTGTGCAGCACCTGGTAACCGAAGGCGCGGGTGTAGAACGCGATCGAGGCGGCCAGGTCCCGGACACCCAGGTTGACGTACCTGACCTCGCTGACCGCAGCCGCCATCGGCACCACGCTCACCTGACCTGGACGACGAGGTTGCCGTACGCGGTGCGATCGCGCAGCATCCGCAGCCCGTCGGGCAGTTCGCGCAACGGGAGGGTGGCGCCGACGACCGGCCGCAGGTCGCCGTGGGCGGCCAGCCCGAGCACGTCGCGCACCGACCTGCGGGTCCAGCTGGACGCCCCGGCGATGGCGATCTCCCGGATCGTCGACTCCTTGAGGTCGAAGTCGCCCCGGTCACCGGACATGTAGCCGCCGACGATGATCCGCCCGTGGTGGCGCATCGATCCCATGAACCGTGGCCAGGTCCCTGCCCCGGAGATGTCCAGCACGCAGTCGATGCCGGCGCCGTCGGACAGCTGCGCGAAGCTGGCCGACCAGTCGTCGTCGGCGCGGTGGTCCAGCACCAGCTCGACGCCGAGCTCACGTAGTCTGCGGGCCTTGTCCGGCCCGCCGGCGGTGGCCGCGACCCGGGTGCCGGCCAGTTTGGCGATCTGTACGAGCATCGAGCCGACCCCGCTGGACCCGCCGGTGACCAGCACCGTCTCGTTCGGCCGTAGCTGACCCCGGACGACCGCCATGTGCCAGGCGGTGCCGCCGGAGACGGTCATCGCGGCCGCGTCGGCGTACGACACCTGGTCCGGGATGCGCACCGCGAAGCCGGCCGGCACCCGGGCGTACTCGGCGTAGGCGCCGTCGATGGTCCGGCCGAACTTCGGCGCGTCCGGTGCGGCGGCGACCTGGCAGGTGTTCTCGTTGCCGCCGACACACTCGTCGCAGTCGCCGCACGCCCAGCGGTAGTGCACGGTGACCCGTTCGCCGACGCGGTGCGTGGGGGCACCGGGGCCGGCGGCCACGATGACTCCGGCCGCTTCGATCCCGGGAATCATCGGGTACGGCCGTTTCAGGTCGGGGCCTTCCCAGTCGCCCCGAACGAGCTGCATCTCGGAACTGTTCAGCCCGATCGCGTGGATCTCCACCAGCACCTCGCCGGCGGCCGGCTCGGGCACCGGCACGTCATCGAACTCCAGTCGGTCGGCCCTGCTCCGGTGCAACCGCCACGCCTTCATCGCCATCTGCCCCTGATCGTCGGTTCGGTCACTTGGCTGCCCGCCGGCTGCGCGGGTCGAGTTCGTCCCTGGCGACGTCCGCCAGCACATTGAAGGAGAGCGCGGTGACCGCGATGCCCAGGCACGGGAACGCCGCCAGCCACCAGGCGCCGAGGGTGATGAAGCGGCGTGCGTCGTGCAGGATGGTGCCCCAGCTGGCGTCCGGCGGCTGCACGCCGAGGCCGAGGAAGGAGATCGCCGCTTCGATCTCCACGGCGATCGCCACCGCGAAGGCAGCCTGCACGATCAGCGGTGCGCTGATGTTCGGCACCACGTGGCGCAGCAGGATGGTCCAGCGTGGGGTGCCGTAGGCCCGGGCGGCCTCGATGTAGCTCTCCCGCAGTTCGGCGAGCACGCTGGCCCGAGCCACCCGGGCGAACAGCGGGATGAAGACCAACCCGATCATGCTGGAGATCAGCAGTGTCTTGTTGGTGCTGGCCAGCCGGGCACCGACGATCGTGGTGACCACCGGCACCAGGACCAGCAGCGGGAAGGCGAGGATCACGTCCATCGCCCGCATGATCAGGCCGCCGCCGATGTTGCCGGCCCATAGCGCGGCGAGCAACCCGAGGGCGGCTCCGGCGAGCGCGGCGATGGTCACCGAGACGATCGCGATCACCAGGGAGACGCGGGCGCCGGCCAGGAACCGGCTGAACACGTCCCGACCGAACTGGTCGGTGCCCATCCAGTACTCGCCGGACGGCGGCTGCAGCGCACCTCCGGGCATCGAGTCGGCCGGATGTGGTGCCAGGTACCCGCCGACTGCCGCGACCAGCAGCAGCAACGCCACCACGGCCAGGGAGAAGACGCCGAGCGGGCGCCGGCCGATCGCGGCCAGCAGCCGGAAGCCGGCCCGGGACCGGACTGCCCCGGACAGCGTACGGCGGGTCGTCCGCCGCGTGGGCGGTGGCGGTGGCGGTGCCGGGGTTGCCTGGATCGGTGTGCTGGTCACTGGCCACCGCCTTCGTAGCCGGCCCGGATACGTGGGTTGAGCACTCCGTACAGCAGGTCGATCGCCAGGTTGATCAGCACGAACACGGTCGCGACGAAGAGCAGCACGCCGATCACGATCGGGTAGTCGCGGCTGTCGAACGAGTCGATCAGCAGGCTGCCGAGGCCGGGGATGCCGAAGACGGTCTCCACCACGACCGAACCACCGAGCAGTGAACCGGCGATCACCCCGAGGACGGTGACGACCGGCAGCAGCGCGTTGCGTAGCGCGTCGAACCAGGTGACCACCAGGCCGCTGACCCCGTAGGCGCGGGCCGCGGCGATGTAGTCCTGGCTGAGCACCTCGATCAGGCTGGCCCGCGACATCCGGGCGACCAGGGCGATCGGCGGGGCGGCCAGCGCGAACGCGGGCAGCAGACTGTGCCGCAGGCTCGCCACCGGGTCGTCGGTGAAGCGGACGAATCCGCTGTACGGCATGGCGTTGGTCAGGTACCAGCCGAACAGCAGCACGAAGCCGATGCCGATCACGAAGCCCGGTACCGACATGCCGATCAGCGAGATGGCCCGTACGGCGTGGTCGACGATGCTGTTGCGCCAGACGGCGGCGGCGACGCCGAGCGGGATGCCGATCGCGATGGTCAGTGCCAGCGCGACCAGGGCTATCTGCGCGGTGACCGGCAGCCGGTTGGCGATCAGTTCGGTGACCGGGGCCCCGGAGGCGTAGCTGGTGCCGAGGTCGCCGCGGAGCAGGTCACCGAGCCAGGAGAGGTACTGCACGACGACGTTGCGGTCGAGTCCGAGTGTCTGACGCATCGCCTCGACGGCTTCCGGGGTGGCTTCCAGTCCGACCCGCAGCCGGGCCGGGTCGCCGGGTGCCAGCCGCAGCAGCCCGAAGGAGAGCATGCTCACCATCAGCAGCACCGGTACCGACACGGCCAGTCGTGCGCCGATCAGTCTGAGCATCTGGTCACCACCTTCCTGTCGGCTGCCGGGTCAGCCGGTGACGTCGGCCGCGAACTCGGCGTAGACCCGGGCCGGTTCGGCGTCACCCTGCGGGTCGAGCACCGCGGCGGGGGAGAGGATCGGTACGTCGACGCCGGCTTCGCGCAGGGCGGCGACCCGTTCCCGTACGTAGGACCGGGGGCCGGCGATGGCGACCTGGTCGACACCGGCGTCGCTGATGCTGCCGTCGGGCAGGATCTCCACCCCGCTGGCCTGGTAGAGCGCCCGGTAGAAGGGGAAGCGGGTGTAGCGCGACACGAACGGCCGGATGATCTCGCGGGCCCGGTCCCGGGACTCGTCGACGATCACGTTGACGATGGCGTAGACGGTGGCCTTGTCGGCTCCCGGCGGCCGCTGCGCGGCGAGCGTCGCGGCGACGGCGGTGGCCCGGGAGGCCGACGCGTGGCTGAGTACCACGCCGTCGGTGGCCGCGCCGGCCAGCTTGCACATCGGGTCGCCGAGCGCGCCGAGGATGATCGGCACCCGGGCTGCTTCCCGGTGCCCCCAGGGCAGCGGTAGCCCGGTCACCTGGAAGCTGGGGTTGCGGACCTGGATCGGTGCTCCGCCGGAGGTCAGGCAGGCGCGCAGTGCCTCGACGTAGTGCCGC
The DNA here is from genome assembly GCF_048060115.1 of Micromonospora sp. LOL_023. Classification (NCBI taxonomy): domain Bacteria; kingdom Bacillati; phylum Actinomycetota; class Actinomycetes; order Micromonosporales; family Micromonosporaceae; genus Micromonospora; species Micromonospora sp. LOL_023. The sequence continues at coordinate 10,067 of NZ_JBHMIM010000026.1, read as the reverse complement.
ATGTAGGTCAACGGCCGGTCCATGTCCATTCCCAGGCCGGTGACGTTGACCTCCTGGTGGCCGGTGCCGAGACCGAGCACGAACCGTCCGTCGGTCAGGTCGGCGAGGTTGGCCACCGCCATCGCCATCTCGTACGGGTGGTGGAAGTAGATGTTGGACACCGCCGTACCGAGGGTGATGTCCGGGCCGAGGACACTGGTCAACGCGGCGGCGGTGGAGAAGATCTCGCTGTAGGTCTCGGTGAGGAAGATGTGGTCGAACGGCCCGCCGGCGAGCTCGCCGCTGATCCGCACCAGGTCCCGGGGGCCCCGGTGCCGGGGGTAGTAGAAGATCGTCCCGAGTTCTGCTGGCATCGGATTCCCTCTCGTCGCTGCTGGTGCCGATCGCCCGGTCCGGGTCGAGGTGCCGGTGGCGCCGTCGATGTGGGTGGGTCCGCCGTCGGCGGGCGGTGGACCCACCACACGTCCGGGCGGTCGGTCAGTCGGTGCCGATGGTCGGTACGTTGTGCAGCCAGGCCAGGTTTGACGGGGTGTAGCCGGTCAGGTCCTTGCTGAAGCCTTCGGTGTACTGGGCGCTGACCAGCTGGATCTGTCCCAGGGTGACCAGGTCGTACTCCTGCACGGCACGCCACGCTGCGGCGGATTCGTCGCCGGCCGGTGCCCGCTGGGCGGCGGTGAGCAGTTCGTCCATCTGCGGGTCGGTGAACCGGTTCCAGTTCGGTACGGACTCCGAGTGCAGGCCGATCGCCGGGTAGTCGGGAGCGAAACCGGCGGTGACACTGACCGGGGCCGTGGTGAGCAGCAGGTCGTACTCCTGGTCGAGTAGCCGGGGCACCATGGCACCGAAGTCCATCGGCTCGATCTCCACCTGGATGCCGGCCGCCGCCAGGCTCTGCTGGATGATCGCCGCCGCGTCGACCAGCGCCGGCAGGTTGTTGACCACGAAGTTGAGCGGCTCGGCCGGGGCGGTGGTGGCCTCGTCGAGGTGGCTCTGTGCCTGCGTGGTGTCGCCGCCGTCACCGTAGAAGTCGCCGAGTTCCTCGACGTGGTAGCGCGATCCGTAGGACAGGTAGGTGGAGGCCGACCGGGCGGCGCCGTCGTAGACGGTGTCGATGATCGCCTTGCGGTCGACGGCCCAGGCGATGGCCTGACGCACTTCGGCGTCGGCGGTCGGCCGGCCGTCCTGCATGTTCGGGTAGAGGTAGACCCGAGTGACGTTGCCGGCGGCGACCTCGGCCTGCTGGCCGGAATCGCGGACCAGGTCGAGCAGTGCGGGGGCCAACTCCGGCGCGATGTGACTGGTGCCGTTGCGCAGGTTCGCCACCCGGGTGGTGTCCTCCGGCACGACGTGGAACTCGATCGCCTCCAGCGCCGGTGCGCCGCCGTAGTAGGTCTCGTTGCGAACCAGCCGAATCTGCTCGCCGGCCTGCCAGTTCTCGAACGAGAACGGCCCGGTGCCGACCATGTCACGCGACAGGTTGTCGTTGGGCTGGTAACCGGCGGCGGCCGAGACGATCGGGACCATCGCGAGCTTCTCGGGGAAGTAGGTGTACGGGTTGTTCAGGGTGAACGTGACCGTCTGGTCGTCTGTCTTGGCGACGTCGGCTACGGCGCTGACGGCGGAGGCCCAGACCGAGGAGTTGTCGGTGTCGCGGACCTGCTCGAAGGTGAACAGCACGTCATCGGCGGTGAACGTCTCACCGCTGTGCCAGGTGACGTCGTCGCGTAGCGGCACCGTGTAGGTCAGGCCGTCGGCGCTGACCTCGGGCAGCGCGTCGGCGAGCTGCGGCTCGACCTCGGTGGTCTGTTCGTTCCAGTCGAAGAGGCTGTCGTAGACCATGCGGTAGACGCGCTGCGCGGGGGTGTCGTTGAGCGAGAGCGGGTCCAGGGTGCTCGGCTCGGAGAGCACGTCGATGCGCAACGTGGTGATCTCTTCGGCGGCTTCGGTCGTTTCACCGCCGGAGCCGCAGGCGGCGAGGGCGATGCTGCCAGCGGTCAGCGCGGCCAGTATGGCGGCGTCACGACCTGAGCGCCTCCGGGGGCGTCGCCGACTCGCGGCGAGTCGAACCTGAATCATCGCAGAACTCCTGTCGATTATTTTCACCAGCGGAAGGGTGAGGAATTTGATCGAGCTGATTCAGTGTCGACGGCTGAAACCGACGTCGACTGGCGGGTCGGTGACGATGCGGGTGTCCAGGAATTCCCACCACTCGTCCTGGCTGACCCGTTCCGTCTCCCATGTCTTGTCGCTCTTCAAGGTGGCCAGCGCTGCCCGGTATTCTCCCCAGGCGGCCTCGTCGCGGAATGCGGCCCAGTTCTCAATCACGTATACGTCGCCAATGACGCTGTAATACCAGTTGACCGATTCCACCATGGGCAGGTCGTCGTAGAAGAACCGCTCCCGTTGCTCCAACCAGGACCAGAATCCGGGCATGTTCTGCCGGGCCCGGGCGGAGAGCTTCATGCGGTAGACGAGGTGTATCACCAGATCACATCCCGTCGCCGTCCCAGCGGCCGCGGGAGCGGCTGCGGACCGGCAGGCTGGACAGGATCGGTCCGGGGACCGGGTCGCCGGCCGACCAGGTACGTCCAGCGCCCCAGTTGTGCGCGTGCGCCCAGGTGCGCTCGTCGGCGTGCGCCAGGCTGCCCGGCTGAGCCCCCCAGTCCATCGCCGGCGGCACCGGATGGTGGTCGTGGCCGCTGTCGTGTCCATGACCACCGTCGTGGCTGTGGCTGTGGCTGTGGTCCGGCCCGTGGCCGCCTTGCAGGTTGGCCGCGTCGATGGCCTTGGCGATGGCCATCAGCGACGGGTCGATGCCCAGGCCGTGCGGCACGAAGTGATCGTCCGGCGCGCCCTGCTCGTGCTGGAACTTCCAGGCCTGCTGGAGCCGATCCAGGTCCGGGCCGGTACGCCAGGGCTGGGCGAGGTCGTGGCTGGACTGCGACCAGCGCAGCGGCTGGCCCTCGGGGCCGGGCCCGTAGTTGAGGGCCTCGCCGCCCCACCGGACCCACTCGTTCTGGGTGTACCAGTTGAACAGTTCCCCGTCGGAGCGCAGCAGCCAGGTCGCGCCGCCCTCCATCGAGGTGAAGTGGCCGTGCTTGACCCGCGCCGGGCGGAAGAAGTACGTGCCCAGGTCGAGGGTGCCGAAGTTGTACTCCATGTGCCCCTGGGTGGTGTATGCCTCCTCATAGCAGGGGTGGTGGGCGAGCCGGTGGTCGGACCAGCCCTCCTCGGCGTAGACCAGCCGGGTGTAGAAACCGGTGATCGGGTCGACGTGCAGGTACTTGATGAACAGCCCGGGCATCGGCCCCGGGTTGGGCACCGCGTCGAAGTTCATCGCCGCCGAGTCGATGACGATCACGTCCTCGCGGGCGTCGGTCCAGCGGGGCGCGGCCGGCGAGTCGACCGGGTCGAAGCCGGCGTCGCCGTACTCCCGGTAGTGCAGCACCCGGCTGCCCTCGGTGAACCGCACCGACTCGGTCGGCACGCCTCGGGGCAGGTAGAGGTAGCCGCCTTGGCCGATGGTGCGTCCGCCGTAGGTCAACGCGCCGTCGAGCACGTAGAACTCGGTGTTGGCGTGATGGATGCCGGGTCCGCGACCCCAGTCGGTGTGGAAGTCGAGCCGTAGTGAGGACGAGCCGTCCTCCTCGTCGACGGAGAGCCGGCGTTCGCTGGCCCGCCCTTCGCCGCCCGGCAGCTCGGCGGCGTGCCAGACGTAGTCGTCCTCTTGGATCAGCTCGACGTGTGGTCGCACAATCTGCCTCCTTCAGCCGGTGGCCCGGTCGACGTACTGCTGCTGTGGCGGTGCTGTGGTCAGCGCCGCCGGGCGAGTTCGAGGGTTCGTTCGGCCTGCCGTACCACGGCGAGGTCGACCATCCGGCCGTCGGCGCCGACGAAGACGCCGGCACCGGCGGCGAGCGATTCGCGGTACGCGTCGACCAGCTCGCGGGCCCGGCGCACCGCCAGCGGGTCAGGGTCGAAGGCCGCGTTGACCACCGGCACCTGGGCCGGGTGGATGCAGGCTCGGCCGACGAAGCCGAGCCGGGCCAGTTCCCTGGTGGAGGCGGCCAGTGCGGCCAGGTCGCGGTAGTCGGTGTCGACCGGGGCGACCGGTGGGGCTATCCCGGCGGCGGCGCTGACCAGCACGATCTGGGTGCGGATCGGAGCCCACTGCCGGCCGTCGGCGTCCGGGTCCAATCCGATCCCGGCGGCCAGGTCGGCCTCGCCGACCTGGAGTCGGGCCACCCGGGGGGCGCGGGCGATGTCGCGGGCGTCGAGGATTGCGACGGCGCTCTCCAGCAGCGGTACGACGGCGAGCGCGCCGAGGGCCAGGCCCTGGTCACGTTCCCGTCGGGCGAGCAGTTCGTCGATGGCGATCAGTTCGTCGCGTGTCTCGGTCTTGGCGACCATCACCCCGGCGAGGCCGCGGTAGGGCAGCGCGGTGAGGTCCTGATGTCCGGCGGCACCCGGGTTGATCCGTACCCAGATCTCTGGTTGCGCGGTGAGCTCCCGGTCGGTGAGCCAGTCGGCGACGATTCTGCGGGCCTGCTGCTTCCCGCTTGGTGGAACAGCGTCTTCCAAATCGATGATCAACGCGTCCGCGCCGCGTCCGGTGGCCTTGCGGAGCTTGTCTGGATCGTCGCCCGGTACGTAGAGGTACGACCGTGAAACCACGCTGACCTCCTGATTCCGCTTCCTGGAACGCTGTTCCGCTGAGACTAGGTACGCGGCATCCTGTCGTCAAGACTGGTCTTTGACGGCGGCATCGGCCAACATCTAGGGTCAGATCGGAAAGCCGTTTCGTAGAACGGAACAAGTGAGGGGTGGTGTTCGTGCCAGCAGGACCACTCGCCGGCATCCGGGTGCTCGACGCCTCGACGATCCTCGCCGGACCGCTGGCCTGCCAGATCCTCGGCGACTTCGGTGCCGACGTCATCAAGATCGAGCACCCGACGGCCGGGGACGGCATGCGTGGCCACGGCCCGGCCAAGGCCGGCGCCCCGATCTGGTGGAAGGAGATCTCCCGCAACAAGCGCACGATCGGGCTCAGCCTGTCCGCACCCGAGGGCGCCGAACTGTTCCGCCGGCTCGCCGCCACCGCCGACGTGGTCGTGGAGAACTTCCGCCCCGGCACCCTGGAACGCTGGGGCCTCGGCCCCGATCAGCTCACCGCGGCCAACCCCGGCCTGATCCTGCTGCGGATCACCGGCTTCGGCCAGACCGGCCCGTACGCGGCCCGCGCAGGCTTCGGCACCCTGGCCGAGGCGATGAGCGGCTTCGCCCACCTCACCGGGCAACCCGACGGACCACCCACCCTGCCGGCGTTCGGCCTGGCCGACTCGATCTGCGGCATCGCCGCCTCGTCGGCGGTGTCGATGGCTCTGCTCGCCAGGGAACGCCACGGCGGTCAGGGCCAGGTCATCGACCTGAACCTGCTCGAACCGATCATGACGGCCGTCGGCCCCGGACCCAGCGTCTACCAGCAACTCGGCACGGTCGGTGCCCGACATGGCAACCGGTCGGTCAACAACGCCCCCCGAAACACCTACCGCACCCGTGACCAGCACTGGGTGGCCGTCTCGACCAGCGCCCAGGCCATCGCCGAACGGGTGATGCGCCTCGTCGGCCACCCCGAGGTGATCGACGAGCCGTGGTTCGCTGCCGGTCACACCCGTGCCCGGCACGCCGACCTGCTCGATGGCTACGTCGGCGGGTGGATCGCCGCACGAACCCGCGACGAGGTCGTCGCCGCGTTCACCGAGGCGGGTGCCGCCATCGCCCCGATCTACACCGCCCGCGACATCGTCGAGGACCCGCACGTACGGGCCACCGAGATGCTGGTGACCGTCCCCGACGACGACCTCGGACCGCTACTGCAGCACAACGTGCTGTGGCGCATGTCGAAGACCCCCGGCCGGGTCCGGTTCACCGGACGCGAGATCGGCGCCGACACCGACAGCGTGATCGGCGACGAACTGGCGGTGCCCCCCGAGGAACTCGCCGATCTGCGAGCCCGCCATGTCGTGCGCTGATCCGACCCGCCTGGACCGGATCAGCGTCCACCCCACGAACCCGACGAGGAGACATGACCACCGACATCAGTCCAGCGGCCATGCCCCTGACCAGCCCGGCGACGCTACCCGGCACCCCGGCCACCCCACTGCTGGACGCGGTCCGCGCCGGCCTGCGGGTGATCGACCTCGGCCGCCGCCTCACCGTCGGGATGCCGCAGTCGCCCAACCACCCCGCCTATTGGCATTCGCTGCCCCGCCGGCACGGCGACGTCGTGCGCGCCGACGGCGGATCGGCCGCCAACGACATGATCACGATGGGTACCCACGTCGGCACCCACATCGACGCGCTCGCCCACGTGTCACACGACGGGCGGCTGTACGGCGGCGTCCCGGTCGAGGCGGCGTTGACCGGCGGCCGCTACGCCGACCTCGGCGTACACACCATCGCGCCGATGGTCCGCCGTGGTGTGCTGCTCGACGTACCGGCCACGCTCGGCGTCGACCGGCTCGACGCCGGCTACGAGATCACCGTCGCCGACCTGACCGCAACCGTCGAGGGCCAGGGCGTCGACGTCGGTCCCGAGGACGTCGTGCTGCTGCGCAGCGGCTGGGGGCAGCACTTCGACAGCGGCGACCGGCAGGCATTCATGGGGCAGGAACACGGGGTCCCCGGTGTCGGTGAGGCGGGCGCCTACTGGCTCGCCGACCGTCGGGTGCACGCCGCCGGCGCGGACACGATCGCCTTCGAACGCCTCGCCCCCGGTGCCGGCCATGCGTTGCTGCCGGCCCACCGGGTGCTGCTGGTCGAGCGGGGGATCTACCTCATCGAGACGATGGACCTGGAACAGCTCGCCCGCGAGTCGGTGCACGAGTTCCTGTTCGTCTGCGCGCCACTGGCCTTGTTCGGTGCCACCGGCTCCCCGGTGCGTCCGCTGGCGGTGGTCACCGGTGGCTGAGTCGCCGCTGGCCCAGCGGACACCGGCGGTCGAGTCGCCGCTGGCCCAGCGGACACCGGCGGTCGAGCCGACGCTGGCCCAGCGGATAGCCGACTTCGCGGTCACCGCCGCCACCGACGGCGTGCCGGGCGAGGTGGCCGTCAGCGTCGGACAGCGGGTGCTGGACATCCTCGGCCTCTGCGTCGCGGCACACCGGCTGCCGACCAGCGCGGCAATCATCGACCACGTACGCGACCAGGGCGGCCGTCCGCAGGCCACCGTGATCGGCGCCGGCGGGCAGGCCAGCGCCGCACACGCCGCGCTGGCCAACGGCGTACTGGCGCACTCCCTCGACTACGACGACACCCACCTGCCGTCGGTACTGCACCCCAGCGCCGCCGTCGTGCCGGCGGCGCTGGCCGCCGCCGAACACTCCGGGGCCAGCGGCCCGTGCACGGCGCGGGCGATCGCCGCCGGCCTGGAGGTCGCCGTCCGGCTCGGCATGGCCGGCTACGACCGGGAACTCGGCAACTCGGTGTACTTCGAGCACGGCCAGCACGCCACCTCGATCACCGGGGCGATGGGCGGCGCGGTCGCCGCCGCGCTGATCTACGGCGCCGACGCCGACGGGGTCCGGCACACCCTCGGGCTGACCGCGTCGATGGCTGCCGGGATCATCGAGGCCAACCGCACCGGCGGCACCGTCAAACGGCTGCACTGTGGGCTGGCAGCGCAGGCGGCGGTGACCGCCGCGCAGTTGGCCGCCCGTGGCTTCACCGGCCCGCCGACCGTGCTGGAAGGCCGGTTCGGCTTCTTCCAGGCCTGGCTGCACGGCCGGTTCTTCCCCGAGGAGGTGACCGGCGGGCTGGGTGAGCGATGGTCGGTGCCGGACATCTTCTTCAAGCCGTACCCGGCGAACCACTTCACCCACGCCGCGATCGACGCCGGTCTTGCGCTGCGTGCCCGTGGCGTGCGCCCCGACGACGTCGAAGCGATCACGCTGGCCGTTCCAGCCGCCGTGATCCGCACCATCGGCGAACCGATCGAGGTCAAACGCAACCCGGACACCGGCTATCAGGCCCAGTTCAGCGGCCCGTACGCGGTGGTCGCCGGCCTGCTCGGCGGCGGGGGCCTCGGAGTCGGCCTGGACGACTTCACCGACGAACTCGCCCGGGACCCGGCCCGCCGGGCGTTGACCGCCAAGGTGGTCCTGGTGCCCGACGCCCGCTGCGACGCGATCTACCCGCAACAGTTTCCGGCGATCGTCACCCTGCGCACCAGCGACGGCGCGACCCTCGTCGAGGAGGTGCTGGCCAACCGGGGCGGGCCGTGCCGGCCGCTGAGCGACGACGAACTGGCCCGCAAGTTCGGCGACAACGTGGCCGGTCGGCTCACCCCGCAGGCCGCCGACGCGGTCCGCCGTGCGGCGGCGGCGTTGGACACCGCCGACGACGTCACGGCGCTGCTGGCGCCGTTGTCGACCTTCACCACCGGCAGCTAGGAGAGGCGCGATGAGCCAGCTGGACCTGATCATCACCAACGTCGGGGTGGTCCTCGACGACCAGCCGCGACCGCAGGACCTGGACATCGGCATCGCCGGCGGCCGGATCGCCGCCCTGGCACCCGAGCTGGCGGCCACGGTCGACGGGACCGCCGCCGGCACCCGCGTCGTCGACGGGCGGGGCCGGCTGGCGTTCCCGGGTGTCGTCGACGCCCATCAGCACTGGGGCATCTACCGGCCGCTCGGCGAGGACGCGTACAGCGAGAGTCGGGCCTGTGCCCAGGGCGGGGTAACCACCGCGCTGACCTACATGCGGACCGGGCAGTACTACCTGAACAAGGGCGGACCGTACGCCGACTTCTTCCCCGAGGTGCTGGCAGCCACCGACGGCCGGGCGGTGGTCGACTACGCGTACCACCTGGCGCCGATGAGCCGGGAACACATCGACGAGATCCCGATGCTGGTCGGCGAACACGGCGTCACCTCGTTCAAGGTGTTCATGTTCTACGGCAGCCACGGGCTGCACGGGCGCAGCCAGGACCAGAGCGCGTTCCTGATGACCCCGCCGGGGGAGCGGTACGACTACGCCCACTTCGAGTTCGTGATGCGCGGTATCGAGGCTGCCCGGCAGCGGTACCCGGAGCGGGCCGAGGCCATCTCGCTGTCGTTGCACTGCGAGACCGCGGAGATCATGAGCGCGTACACCCGGATGGTGGAGGGCGACGGAAGTCTGCGCGGTCTGGAGGCGTACCACCGGTCCCGCCCGCCGCACTCGGAGGGCCTGGCGGTGACCATCGCCGCGTACCTGGCGCACGAGACTGGTCTACCTACGATCAACCTGCTGCATCTGAGCTCGCGCAAGGCGGTCGAGGCGGCGCTGCTGATGGCGGGGACCTTTCCACACATCGACTTCCGGCGGGAGGTGACCATCGGGCACCTGCTGGCGGACTGTCACAGCGCGCACGGCCTCGGTGGCAAGGTCAACCCGCCGCTGCGTCCGCGCGACGACGTCGAGGCGCTCTGGTCGTACCTGCTCGACGGGAAGATCGACTGGGTGGTCAGCGACCATGCCTGCTGCCGTGACGAGCTGAAGTTCGGTGCCGACCGCGACGACGTGTTCCTGGCCAAGTCGGGGTTCGGCGGTGCCGAGTACCTGCTGGCAGGGATGGTCAGCGAGGGCGGCCGGCGCGGCCTGCCGGTGAACCGGATCGCCCGGCTGACCGCCGGCAACCCGGCCCAGCGGTACGGGCTGGGTGCCACCAAGGGCTCCATCCGGCTCGGCCTGGACGCCGACATCGCGCTGGTCGACCCCGGCCACACCTGGACGGTACGGGCCGCAGACTCCGAGTCGGTCCAGGAGTACACCCCGTTCGAGGGCTTCGAGCTGACCGCGAAGGTCACCGACACGTTCCTGCGCGGCCGGCAGATCATGACCGACGGGGTGGTGACCACCGAACCAGCCGGCCGGTATCTGGCCCGCCCGACGACCTGAGCCGGCGGCCTCGCGCTGGCCTCGCGCTGGCTTCGCGCTGGCTTCGCGCTGGCCTCGCGCTGGCCTCGCGCTGGCCTCGCGCTGGCCTCGCGCTGGCCTCGCGCTGGCCTCGCGCTGGCCTCGCG
>NZ_JBHMIM010000025.1:0-90684 GCF_048060115.1 Micromonospora sp. LOL_023 | reverse complement strand
CCTTCGCCGTCTACCGCATCTAACAAACCGTGATCAAATCAGGCATAGAGGAACAACGCCGGGGCCGTGGGTCGAGATCGAGTAGCACGATTGTCGGTGCGCCCTGCCGGGCGAGGTATTCGTCGACCGACGCGGCGGTCGCTGTCAAACGAATGTCGGGAGTGCTGGCGAACCAGTTCGCAAAGGACTGCAACAGCATCGTCTCGTCGTCGATGGCGCCGATCTCGATCATGTTTTCCATGAGATCTCCACGGATGTCCCTTCGCCGGGGGCACTACTGATTTCGCACTGACCACGTGCCTCGATGACGCGGTGCCGGATCGAGCCGAGCAGCCCGTACCCACCGTGCACGCGGGAGGGGACGAAGCCGGCACCGCGGTCGACGACGCCGATCCGCACGCCGCCGGCGCCGTCTCCTCTGGTCGTCAACCAGGCCTGCCCGGTGCCGGCGTGCTTGCGCGCGTTGTTGAGCGCCTCCCGCGTCGCGCCGAGCAGGGCGTCGGTGACGTGGGACGGCACCCTGGTCGGCAGGTCGACCGAGTTGTGCTCGATCCGCAGCCCGAGCGCTTCCAGATCCCGTACGACGCGCGCCAGCCCGGTGCTGAGGTCGGTGGCCACCGCGTCGACCGGGCCGGTGATCAACGAGCGGAGATACCGGGCGTCCCGGTCGCAGTGCTGTCGGAACTGCTCGGTGTTCAGGTCGATCTTGCCCAGCGCGCCGACGGTCAGCGTGGTCAGCACCGTGTCGTGCAGGTTGCGGTACTGCCGCATCCGCTCCCGGTCCCGGGCCTCGACCGACGCCATCCTGGCGGCCGCGTCGGCGGCCAACCGGTCTGCCTCGATCGCGGCCCGATGCGCCCGGTCCAGTGCCTGCGCGGAGGAGCGCATCCACGTCGCACCGAACCCGGCGGCGGCAGTGAACAGCACGAGCGACCCCACGTTGCCGGCGGCGGAGGCCACGGCGGACGGCTCGGCGGCGAGATCGCGCGACACCCCGACCAGGTAGCACGCGGCGAGCAGGCCGACCGCCGGCACCGACAGCGTCATTCGACCGAAGACGACGGCGAGTACGCCGGCGGCGTTCGCCGGCGCTACCGTCCAGTTCGCCCAGCCCATCGCCTCACCGGGGGCGGTCAGCCGACCCACCACCACCAATGCCACCGCCATGATCACGACATCGGCGACGATGGCCAGCGTGGTGACCCGACCGCCCCGAAGTACCGATCCGAACAGAAGGACCGACCAGAGCACCGTCGCGGCGTACAGGCCGAGAACGAGTTCCGGTCGTAGGTAGACGGAGCTGTCCGAGACGATCGCTCCCACTCCCGCAGCGAGGTACTGGGTGATCCGGAGCACGCCGAACACCTGGACCAGTACCCGTTCGACGCCCTCACTGCCGCTGTGTCGGCGTGGCGTTCGGCTGTACACGTCCTTGACGATCGCAGACCACGTCTACATGCGGTAGTCGGCTCCGCAACCGACTGCAGGGACGTGACTAAGGGGGCTACCTTCGAGTTGTTCCCCATTCACCATGGTCGTCGGACGGGAATCGACGTGAGTGACGTGTTGTCGGCCAGTCTCCGGGAGATGTCCGGGTCCGATCTCTACCGGCGAAACGCCTTTTGGATCACCGGGCTGCCGGTCGATGTCGACCGACGCACCGCGCGGCGTCGCAAACAGGAGCTCACCGCCGCGATGCGGGTCGGTGCCCACATCGCCGGCCCGGCCGCTTCGGCCGACCCGCAGGAGGTCCAGGCGGCCTTCGACGTCATGTTGGGTGATCCCCGCCGCCGACTGGTCCACGAGGTCTTCGGGCGGTGGGGCCCGCCGGCCGGGTGTGACTGTCTGCAAATCGTTCACGACGACCACAACCGTGCGGTGCGTTCTCACGCTGCTGCGCTCGCGGTGGATCCGGCCGAGGTGCTGGCCGACGCGATGGCCGGCCAGGTGAACGAGTCGTGGCCGAGAGCGGCCGCGGCGTGGAGCAAGACGCTGCGGTCGGCGGCGTTCTGGCGCCATCTGCACCACCGGGTCGAGCAGATCGACGACCGGCAACTCGATGCCTCGATCGTCGACGCGCTGCGCCGCGAGCTGCCGATCGTGCTGGTCCAGCCGTTGCTGCAGCTGATCGCAGACGCGCCCTATCCGGCGCCGCTACGCCAGTGCCTGCGTAGCTGGCCGGTCCCGGCCCACGAGCTGGACCGGCTCGTCGAGCAGGCGGCCGAGCCGCTGTATGCGGAATTCGACCGGATCGTCGGCGAACTGCAGACGACACTGGAGACCGGTGACGTCGACGGCACCGTCGACAGCCTGCACGAGCGGGCGAATCCCGTACTGGCCCGGATGGCGGGCATGGCACCGGGGAGCCGGCACCGCCGTACCAGGGCCGCCCACAACATGGCGGCGGTGGTTCTGAACAACTGCGCCATGGCCGACTACCACCGGACCGGGCAGTACCGGGAGAGGGCGCGGAGCTGGCTGGCGGAGGCGGAGAAGCTGGCGACCGACCCGGACACCACGGAGCGCATCCAGACCAACCGCTGGAACCTCGTCGAGAACGAACGGGCGATTAGCGACTTCCGGACCACGATCGATCAGATTCGGCGAGGGCAGGGGCCGTCCCGTGCGGTGCAGGTCCTGCGGATGGTACGGGCGCAGACCACCGACGAAGGAATGCTCAAGGTCATCGACGAGATGTTGTCGGAGATGGGCGCGACCGCCACTGTCGGGTCGGCATGGTCCCCGGAGCCGGCAACGCGGGGATTGTCCGCACTCGCCGAGGTCATGACTGCCCTGGTCGTCATCGGCGTGCTACTCGCGGTCTGCTGCATGCTGTACGACGTAGTCTCCTAGCCGCAGGAGGTCAGGGGACGAGGTGGATGCGGACGCGCCGGGCGGTCACCGCGGCCTCCTCCAGTACGGCGAACCGGGGCTCGGGGCACTCCAGCAGGTGCGGATGCCGCAGCGGCAGCAGCGGCGCCAACCGCCGGTCGGCGAGCACCGCGTCGACCATCAGCCGGTCCCCGCCGCAGACCAGCGCGTGGATCGGCTCCTTCGCACCGACGGCCACCTCGGAGCCGGCGGATCGCAGCGAGCCGGCGGACTCCGGGGAACCGGGAACGTAGGGCAGCAACACCCGGGCGACGATGTCGGCCGCCTTGCCGGTGGCCGCCGTCGTCTGGTTGTCGCGCCGACGGGCGTACCGCTGCTGTGACTGCCCGCCGGCGGCGGTGCGGCCCTGGATGTAGTTGCGGTCGACCTTGGACGTCACGACGGCGGTGCCGTCGACGACGCCGACCGCCACCGCGCCCTTGCGGACCAGCAGCAGGCCGATGCGCGGCGGCGAGCCGAGCGCGGTGAGCAGCCCGTCGACATCGTTCACCCCGTCCAGCCCCGGCGGCGGGTGCAGGGTGGCGGTGTCACCGTTGCTCGCCCCGGTCAGCGTCAGAGCGTTCTCGGTGGCACCGTCGTGGCGGCCGTAGAAGCCGTCCAGCCAGCCCCGGATCCGCTCCGGCGAGATCTCCACCCACCGGCCACCGCCAGCTGCCGGTCGCGCCTGCGCCGCCCGCGACGGAGGCCGCCGCCCAGGCACCGCTCAGCCGCCCGTCGCGGTAGGGGAGCAGGCCAGCTTGTTGCCGCGCTCGCTCAACGCCTCCAGGCGTGCGATGAGCTGGTCGACGGCGGCCTCATCGGTCCCGTCGACGGCGGCGAGGTCGGGAAGCAACTCGGCGTAGTCCATGGTGAGCCGACGGTACCGCTGGATGAAGTTGCGTCGCTCGCCGGCCGCCTGGTACTCCCGGTCCAGGTCGATGAGTTGCTGGGCGAGCACGGCGGCGGCGGCCGACAGCCGGCTGCGGCTGTCCGCCAGCTCCTGACGATCGGCCTGCCGCCGGGCCGCGGCCCGGCCGGCCCGCCAGGCGAACAGCCAGATGCTCGCCGCGCCGACGCCGACCGCGAGCACGGCGGCGGCGGCGATCAGCAGACGCGGCAGCGACGGGCTGATCGTGCGGGCCCCGTCCGGGATGGTGCCGGCCCGCACCAGCAGGTCGTAGTTGACGACGATCACCTTGAGCGCCTCGACCGGGTCGTCCGGGAACTGGTCGGCACCCCGGGCGATGATCGTCTCGGCGACGGCGGCCCGGCCGAAGTTGGTGTCGTCGCGGTCGGGCAACCAGGCGCAGCCGTACGTGTCGTAGCCGTCGCCGTCGACCTCCCGGCTCAGGGCCAGCGCAGGGTGCCGTCCGCCGCGCGTCGGGTCGCCCGGCAACCTTCCCGCAGGTCGGCGTCGGGCTCCAGGAAGACCGTCACCAGCCGCCGGTTGCCGATCACCCGCTCCGCCGCCGGTTCGTCGAGCTCGACACCGGGGGCGGCGTGCACCGACGAGACCCGTACGTCGCGGGCGATCGCCCCGTCGAGGACGCCGCCGGTTCACCGCGCCCAGCCGGCCAGCACCAGACAGGCCAGCGTGGTCAGGCCGAACGGCGTACCGGTGAACCGCAGCAGCCGGCTCATGCCGCGATCCTGCTACGCAGGTAGACGTCCGGGCGGTAGCCGTTGATGCCCACCAGCCGGGCGGTGGCGTCCAACTCGTCCTCCGCGTCGTTGAGCAGCGTGTGTACGTGCCGGTCCGGCAGTTCGTCGTGCAGCGCCGTACGGGCCGCCTGCAGTTTGCCGATCCCCCGGGTCAGCGGGGCATTGCCGGGACCGCCGGCCAGCGCGGACAGCTCCACCGCCAGCGCGGTCAGCCCGGCGATGCGGGCCGGGACGGTGCTGTGCCCGAGCGTGTTGCGCCGCTGACCGGCCGGGTTGGCCCCGCGCAGCACCGAGCGCACCGACAGGGCGAGGATGGCGACGGCCAGCGCCAGCGCGCTCCACCGCAGCGTCTCGTGGACCCCAGTGGGCAGGCGTCTCATCCGTGCTCCGGTGATCCGGTGCTGGCCTGCCACAACTGGTCGGCGCGGCGGGCGTACTCGGTCGCCGACCGGGCAGCCGCCCGGCCGCCCCGGTCGGCGGCGAGCGCCTGGGCCCGGGTGAGCAGCTGTTCCGCCTCGGCGACCGGCCGGGGTGCGGCGTCGCGGCTGACCGACGCGGCGTCGATCGCGGCCCGCGCCGTCGACCAGGACAGCCGCCGGCCGTGGTCGTGGGCCCGAGCGCGGGGCGCGCTTTGCCCGAGCGCTGCCGAGCCCGGCCCGAGCGCGCCGCCGACCCGCTGTGAGCAGGGTCACCGGCGATCGCCCGGCGTCAGCTACCGGTAGAAACGTCGCAGCACTACCCTCACTGCCCGTGATCGACATCAATCAGGAACTCGGCGACACAATGGACGCGTACCGCACCTGCGAGTTCGCCACCCTGACCCGCGACGGTACGCCGATCGCCTGGCCGACCGCCGCGCTGCGCCGCCCCGACGGCACCCTGCTGGTCACCACCTCGCTGGCGTTCGCCCAGAAGGCACTCAACGTCCGGCGGGATCCCCGGGTGGCGTTGCTCTTCTCCGACCGCACCGCGAGCCGGCTGTCCGACGACGCGCCGGCGATCCTGGTGCAGGGCCGGGCGGACTGCCCGCAGGAGATCGTCACCAGCCCGGCCGGGGCCGAGGAGTACTGGGCGATGCTGTTCGCCCGCCAGCCGCACAGCCGCAAGTACCTGGTGCCGCCAGCCCGCTGGCTGATGAGCTGGTACTACACCCGGCTGTTGATCACGATCACGCCGCAGCACGTGTCGACGGCCGCAGCCGCCCCGGCCGACGCGGGCGCGGCGGAGGCCAGCGCCGTCGGTGTGGGCGGGGCCGGCCTCAGCGCCGCCGGCGCCGCCGATTCCGGGGCTGCGGCCGGCTCAGGGGCGGCCGCCGGGTCGCTACTGGGCGCCGGGATCTTCGACCGGTTCCCGTCGGCCGTGCTGGCCGTCCGCGACGACGCCGGCGTCCCGGTGCTGACCCGGGTCCGGCCCACCGCCGCCGACGGCGGCTGGGCGCTGCCCGCAACGGACGGCCCCCGGATCGTGCCCGGCCCGGCCAGCCTGCTGGTCCACCGGCACGACGACCGGCTCGACGGGCTGCGCAACGTCGGGCTGCGCGGCGAACTGACCGAGACCGCCGACGGCTGGCTGCTGCGTCCGCAGCGGCTCGTCGACCCGGGCGCGACGGGCAGCGTTCGCGAGGCGGTGAACACGCTGCGTGGTGCGCGCCGACGCACCGCCAGCTACCTCGACCGGCGTGGACTCACCGCACCCCCGGTGCGGTGGCGCGAGTTTCAGCGGATCGCCGCCTCGGTCCCGGTACCCTGACCACGTGCCGCCGTCGATCCGACACCCCGATCCGGGGTCGGCGGACACCCGGGGACCGATGCGGTACCTGTGGTGGCTGGTCCGCAGCCAGCCGTGGCGGGTGCTGCGCGGCAGCCTGCTCAGCACCCTGTGGATGACCGGCCTGGCCGGGCGCCCCTACCTGGTGGCTCGTGCGATCGACGACGGACTGCGCCCCGGGCGCTGGGACGTTCTCCTGTGGTGGGTCGCGGCGATCGTGGTCGCCGGGGTGGCGATCTCGGTGGTCGGCGTGCTGCGGCACCGCACGATGACCTTCGTCCGGGAGGACGCCGTCGCCCGGTCGGCGGCAGTGCTGCTGAGCCAACTGGCCCGGATCGGCGCGGTGCTGCCGCGCCGGCTCGCCGCCGGTGAGGTGGCCACCGTCGGCGGCACCGACATCAGCCACACCTCCCATGTGCTGACGCTGACCGGGCCGGGCGTCGGCGCGATCATCGCGTACGGCGTGGTCGCCGTCCTGCTCTGGACGGTCTCGCCTGCGCTGGCCGCCTGCATCCTGATCGGGGTGCCGGTGATCGCGCTGCTGCTCGGCCCGATGGTGCGCCGGCTGGACCGAGCCGAACAGACCTACCGCCGGGAGCAGGGGCAACTGACCGCCCGGGCCGGCGACATCGTCGCCGGACTGCGGGTGCTGGCCGGGGTCGGCGGGCGGGCCCTGTTCTCCCGCCGCTACGTCGACCACTCTCAGCGGCTACGCACCCACGGCTACCGGGTCGCCGCCGTGAACAGCTGGCTGGAGGCGCTCACCGTCACCGCGCCCGGCCTGTTCCTCGCCGCCGTGGTCTGGCTCTCCGCCCGGATGGCCGTCGGCGGCGAGATCAGCATCGGTGAACTGGTCGCCGTCTACGGGTACGTGGCGGCGCTGACCGTACCCGTCTCGTTCCTGCAGGAAGGCAGCTATCAGCTGATCCGCGGCCGGGTGGCGGCCCGCCGGATCGTCGAACTGCTGCGGCTGACCCCGGACCCGGTCACCGACGACCCGGCCGAGGGCCGCGCTGGACCACCGGGCCCGGCCGATTTGTCCGACCCGGACAGCGGACTGACCGTGCCGGTCGGGCGGATGGTCGGCGTGGCGGCCGACGACCCCACGACGGCGGTGGCGCTCGCTGACCGGCTGGGCCGGTACCGCCGGTCCGAGGTGACCTGGGGCGGCGTGCCGCTTCGCACCGTCAGGCTCGACGAGGTACGGGCCCGGATCCTGGTCGCCGACCACGACGCGTACCTGTTCGCCGGTACCCTGCGGGAGATCCTCCAGGCACCGGTGTCGGGCCAGGCACCGGCATCTTCCGTGGCCTTGGCGGCCGCCGTCGAGCGGCGGATTCGGGCCGCGGTCGGGGTCGCCTCGGCCGACGACGTGGTGACCGCGCTGCCCGACGGGCTGGCCACCCCGATCGGCAGCCGGGCCCGCACCTTGTCCGGGGGCCAGCGGCAGCGGGTCCGGCTGGCCCGGGCGCTGCTGGCGGAGCCGGAGGTGCTGATCCTGATCGATCCGACGTCCGCCGTCGACGCACACACCGAGGCCCGGATCGCCGCGCGGGTGCACGCGGCCCGGGCCGGGCGGACGACCGTACTGATCAGCACCTCCCCGCTGCTGCTCGCCGCCGCCGACACCGTCGCCCACCTGCGCGGCGGGCAGGTCGTCGGCGTCGGGACGCACGCCGCGCTGCTCGCCGACGACCCCGGCTACCGGGCGTTGGTGGCCCGGGGCGACGGCGAACTGGCCGACGACGCGATCCCGTCCGGCGCGCCGTCGCGGGCGCCCCGATGACGGTCGCCCCGCCGGTCGACGGGCCGGTCGACGGGCCGGACGGACCCGCTGGCGGCCTGCCGGTGGCCGACCCGGGTACGGTGCGTCGCGACGCTGGCGCACTGCTGCGCCGGGAACCCTGGGTGGTCGCCGGGGTGCTGGCGTTGCACGTCGGCGCCGCGCTGGCCGGGCTGGCCGGGCCGTGGTTGCTCGGCCGGATCGTCGATGCGGTCACCGTCGGCACCACGACGGCCACGGTGGACGCCCTGGCGGCGGCGCTGGTCGGCTTCGTCCTGGTGCAGGGGCTGCTCACCCGGTACGCCCGCTACGTCGGGCTGCGGTTCGGCGAACGGGCGGTCGCCCGGCTACGCGAGGACTTCGTGCACCGCGCCCTGCGCCTGCCGGTGTCGGTCGTCGAACGGGCCGGCACCGGAGACCTGGCCACCCGCAGCTCGACCGACGTCGCCACGGTCGGCACCATGGTCCGTGACGTGGTGCCGACCGTGGTCATCTCCGCCGCGCAACTGGTCCTGCTCCTCGCCGCGGTGTTCCTGCTGCACCCGCTGCTCGGCCTGGCCGGGCTGGTCGGCCTGCCGTCGATCGTCGTGGTGACCCGCTGGTACCTGCGCCGGGCCCGCCGCGCCTACCTGGCCGAGGGCGCGGCGCTGGCGGCGCTGACCGACACGTTGACCACCACCGCCGAAGGCACCCGCACCGTGGAGGCACTGCGGCTGGGCGACGAACGGATCCGGGCCGGCACCGGCCGGATCGCCCGGCTGCGGGCGGCCCGGCGGGCCACCCTGGCGTTGCGGTCGGTGTACTTTCCGGTCGCCGAGGCCAGCGTCGCGTTGCCGATCGCCGTCGCGCTGGGAGCCGGCGGCGTGCTGTTGCACCGGGACCTGGTGACCCTCGGCGCGGTCGTCGCCGCCACGCTATACCTGCAGCAGGCCGTCGATCCGTTGAACGCGATCCTGCAGTGGATCGAGCAGGCCCAGCGCGGCCTGGCGTCGTACGCCCGGGTCCTCGGAGTCGGTCAGGTGCCGCCGGAGCCACGTGGCCGGGCCGCCGTGCCGGCCGACCGAGAGTTGCAGGTGTCGGGTGTCACCTTCGCCTACGGCACCGGCGTCGACGTCCTGCGCGGCATCGACCTGACCGTCGCCGCCGGTCAGCGGCTGGCGATCGTCGGGCCGTCCGGGGCCGGCAAGTCCACCCTGGCCAGGCTGATCGCCGGCATCGACCGCCCCCGCGACGGCACGGTACGCCTCGGCGGCTGCCTGGTCGCCGACCTCGACCCGGCGCAGCGGCGCCGCCGGATCGCCCTGGTCACCCAGGAACACCACGTCTTCATCGGGTCGCTGCGCGACAACCTGGTGTTCGCGGTCCCCGAAGCCACCGACGAGGAGCTACGCGCCGCGTTGGCCACCGTCGGCGCCGACTGGTACGCCCGACTGCCCGACGGACTCGACACTGCGCTCGGCGACGGCGCGCGCGACCTGCCGGTGGCCCACGCCCAACAGGTGGCGCTGGCCCGGCTGGTGCTCGCCGACCCGGACGTGCTGATCCTCGACGAGGCGACGGCCGCGCTCGACCCGACCACCGCACGCCGTGCCGAGCAGGCACTGGCCGCCGTGCTGGCCGGGCGGACCGTCATCGCCATCGCGCACCGGCTCAACTCGGCACACGACGCGGACCGGGTCGCGGTCCTCGACCGGGGTGAGATCACCGAGCTGGGCAGCCACGACGAACTGATCGCCGCCGACGGCGCGTACGCCGCGCTGTGGCGCTCCTGGCACGGCTGAGACCGGGGCACCCGTACCATCGGCGGTCGACGCCGCGACGCCGACGAATCACCGCGACGCCGACGAATCACCGCGACATCGCCGAATACTGTGAGGAGACGACCCGTGCTGGTGGTGCAGGGCCTGCTCGGCCCCGGCGGCCGGCTCGCCATCTGGGCCGAGGACTCGACCCTGCCGGCCGCGCCGCCCAGCCGGCCGGGTCGCCGGCCCCGGCGACGACCCCACCCGTACGCGGCCGGGCACGACACCCTGGGAGGTGCGCTGGCCGCGGTCCTCGGAGCGGACGCGGCCAAGGCGGTGACCAGCACCGCCCAGCTGCGGCTGCCCACTGTCGGCGGCGCGCCGGCGCAATCGCCGGAGCTGGTCCGCACCCAGCCCGACGACGGCCGGCCTGACGAGCCGCCGGCGCGGCCGGCGCGGGCGGGCACCCTCGCCGAGTGGCTGGTGCCCACATTGGAGTTCGAGGCAGACGAGGCACTGGTGGCGCTCTGCGTACTGCACGACGTCGTGGCCGGGTCCGCCGCCGAGCTGCCCGACGAGCTGGTCGTCTCCGCCACGGTGCGGCACCTCGCACTGCTCGCCGGCTTCGCCGCCGATCTGGTTGCCCGCGGACGTACGCTGCCAACGGCGCGTACCGCCGGGGCGGCGGCGGGCACGGCGACCGCGCACTGGCTGCCACTGCTCACCGGCGCGGACCAGCGGTGGGCCCGGTCGCTGGCACTGGCCACCCCGCCGGCGGCGTTGGCCGCCGGACCGCCCGGTGACGGACACCAACTGGTCGCTGAGGCGTTGGACGCGCTGACCGACGCTGCCGCCCGGGCCGCGCTGGCCGGCGTACGGCTCAGCACCGGCCGGGCCAGGTCCGGGCCGGTCGCCGCCCGCGACGCCTGGCTGGCGGCGCTGACCGGCCCCCGGCGTGACTTCACCGCCGCGCCGAAGGCGCTGGCGACCCTGGTCGCCGAACTCGACCACTGGCAACGCGACGCCGCCGGCGGACCGGTCCGGGCCTGTTTCCGGCTGCGCGAGCCAGCCGGGCCGGTGGATGCGGCCGGGCCGGTGGATGCGGCGGCACCGGCTGAGCCCGCCGGGCCGGTGGATGCGGCGGCATCGGCCGAGCGCTGGCGGCTGGAGTTCTCGCTGCAGGCCACCGCCGAGCCGAGCCTGGTGGTCGACGCCGCGACGATCTGGCGCGGCGGCTCCGACGTGCGGCCACTCACCCGGTACGCCGCCGACCCGCAGGAGACGTACCTGGCCGAACTCGGCCGGGCCAGCCGGCTGTGGCCCGCGATCGACGACGCGCTGCGTACCGCCACCCCGGCCGGCGTCGACCTTGACGTCGAGGCGGCGCACCGGTTCCTGCGCGACGGCGCACCGGCACTGCACGCCGCCGGCTTCGGGGTGCTGCTGCCGTCGTGGTGGCAGCGCCCCACCGCCCGGCTCGGTGCCCGGCTGCGCGCGGTCAGCCGCACCGCACCGGGCACCGTCGCCGTCGACCATGACTTCGGCAGGGCCGCGCTGGTCGACTACCGGTGGGAGGTGGCCGTCGGCGACCAGCCGTTGACCGAGCAGGAGCTGCGGTCCCTCGCGTTGGCCAAGACACCACTGGTCCAGCTGCGCGGCCAGTGGGTGGAGGTCGACGCCAAGCGCCTCGCCGCCGGGTTGACGCTGTTGCGTGCCGGCGGCGAACTCGCCGTGGTCGACCTGTTGCGGGTCGCCCTCGGTGACGACGACAGCACTCTGCCGTTGCCGGTGCTGGGCGTCGACGCCGACGGCCCGCTCGGTGACCTGCTCAGCGGCGAGGTGGAGCTTCGGCTCACCCCGGTGGCGGAGCCGGCCGGTTTCCGGGGGCGGCTGCGTCCGTACCAGCAGCGGGGGTTGGCCTGGCTGCGGTTCCTGCACTCGCTCGGCCTCGGCGGGGTGCTCGCCGACGACATGGGGCTCGGTAAGACCGTACAGCTGTTGGCGTTGTTGGCCGCCGACGAACCCGGCACCGGTCCGACGCTGCTGGTCTGTCCGATGTCGCTGGTCGGCAACTGGCACCGGGAGGCGGCGAAGTTCGTGCCGGATCTGACGGTGCACGTGCACCACGGCGCGGACCGGCCACGCGGCGCGGCGTTCGCCGAGGCGGTGACCGGCGCCCGTCTGGTCATCACCACCTACGCGGTGGCCACCCGCGACGCCGCCGAACTGGCCGAGATCAGCTGGCACCGGATCATGGTCGACGAGGCGCAGGCGATCAAGAACGCGGCGACCCGGCAGGCCATCGCGGTCCGGTCGCTGCCCGCCCGACACCGGGTGGCGGTCACCGGTACGCCGGTGGAGAACCGCCTCGCCGACCTTTGGTCCATCATGGAGTTCGCCAACCCGGGGCTGCTCGGCGGCGCGGCCAGCTTCCGCCGTCGCTACGCCGAACCGGTGGAACGCCACGGCGACGCCGACGCCGCGCGGCGGCTGCGCCGGATCACCGGCCCGTTCGTGCTGCGCCGGCTGAAGACCGACACCTCGATCATCTCCGACCTGCCGGCGAAGCTGGAGATGGAGGTGTTGTGCAACCTCACCGCCGAGCAGGCATCGCTCTATCAGGCGGTGGTCGACGACATGTTGGGCCGGATCGAATCCAGCGACGGCATCGAACGGCAGGGCCTGGTGCTGGCGACCATGACGAAGCTGAAGCAGATCTGCAACCATCCGGCCCAGTTCCTGCGTGACGGCTCGCACCTGCCCGGCCGCTCCGGCAAACTGGCCCGGCTCACCGAGATCCTCGACGAGGTCCTGGCGGCGGGGGAGAAGGCGTTGCTGTTCACCCAGTACGCCCACTTCGGCGCGATGCTGCGTGGCCATCTGTCGGCGTACAGCGGTCGGGAGGTGTTGTTCCTGCACGGCGGTCTGGGTAAGGCGCAGCGTGACGCGATGGTGGCCCGGTTCCAGGATGGTCACGACGCGGGCGAGGGCGGCCACGGCGCGGGTGCCGGCGGCGGACCGCCGATCTTCATCCTGTCGCTCAAGGCCGGCGGCACCGGACTGACCCTGACCGCCGCCAACCACGTGGTGCATGTGGACCGGTGGTGGAACCCGGCGGTGGAGGATCAGGCCACCGACCGGGCGTTCCGCATCGGCCAGCGGCGGGCGGTGCAGGTCCGCAAGCTCGTCTGCGCCGGAACGGTGGAGGAGAAGATCTCGGCGATGGTGGCGGACAAGCGTGGTCTCGCCGCGAAGATCGTCGGCAGCGGCGAGCAGTGGCTGACCGAGCTCTCCACCGCGCAGCTGCGGGAACTGCTCACCCTCGAAGCCGGGTCGGTGGTCGAATGAGCGGGTTCGCCGACTACGGCCGGCCGCGTCGGGTCGACGGCGGGCTACGGGCACGCAGTACCCGGGGCGCGATCGGCCAGTCCTGGTGGTCGCGGCGCTTCGTCGACGTGCTGGAGTCGTTCGCGTTGGGCACCCGGCTGAGCCGGGGCCGCTCGTACGCCCGGGCCGGTCAGGTGCTCGACCTGGTGGTGACCCCGGGGGCGGTGACCGCGCAGGTGCAGGGTTCCCAGGCCCGGCCGTACCGGGTGCGGATCGGCCTGATGCCGTTTCGGGAACCGGTGTGGCGGCGCATCGAGCAGACCCTGGCCGGTCAGGCGCTCTACAGCGCCCGGCTGCTCGCCGGTGACCTGCCGCCGGAGCTGGAGGAGGTGTTCGCCGCCGCCGGATCGCCACTGTTCCCGGCCGGCGTCGACGAGTTGGCGATGCGCTGCAGTTGCCCGGACGCGGCGGTGCCGTGCAAGCACCTGGCCGCCACCTGCTACCTGCTCGCCGAGGAGTTCGACACCGATCCGTTCCAGATCCTGCACTGGCGGGGGCGGGACCGGCACACACTGCTGGACCACCTGCGACGGGCCAGATCAACGGCGGTGGAGGCCGGCACCGAGGCAGCGGCCAGTGCGGCGAGCGCGCCGGTCACCGGCTCACCGGCCGGGACCGCCCGGACGTTGACCGATCTGCCCGAGCCGGTCGTCCCGGCCGACGCGGGCTTCTGGCGTACGCCGGTGCCGTTGCCGGATCGGGAGCCGGTCCTGCCGGCCGGCGTCGACCTGCTGCTGCGCCAACTCGGCGCACCGTCGCCGGCGATCGGCGGACCCGGCTTGGTGGCGCTGCTCGACCGGGCGTACCAGCGGTTCGCCGGCCGCTCCGACGCCGATCCGGACGCCGATCCGGACAGCGATCCGGACAGCGATCCGCTCGAACCGTGAGCTACCAGTGGCGGGCGCGCAACGCCAGCAGACCAGCGACGCTGAGCGCGACGGTGCAGATGACGGCGGCGATCCAGCCACCGAAGAAGGCGAGCAGCGGCACCACCGCCCAGAGCAGCACACTGACGATGATGGCGGCCCGGTCGCGCCGGTTGGCCGCCGGATCGCCCAGCCGGGCGACGAAATCCGGATCGGTCGTCCGCAGATGGCGGGCGATCTGATCGAACCGGCGCTGATCCTCCCTGCTGAGCATGGCGTGCCTTCCTTCCGAGCGTCCCCAGCGGCCGTCGATGCGCTGGCGGAGCTTGTTCGTCAGCGCCTCGTGCACAGCCGTCGACCCGCCAGTCGCCGGACCGCGGTCCGGCGGGGCGTGGCGAACGGCTATCGGCGCATTACCCAATCGGCTGCGGCTCACGCCGCCGGGTCGTTCGCCGGACGCCTGAAACGGCAAACCGGGCAGCCGCGGTGGGGCGGGTGACGCCTCGTCGGCAGGGCGTCCAGCGGGTACGCCGCCCCAGGTACGCCGGAATGGGTGAGCGCCGGCGGTGGGCAGGTTCACCCACTCCGCCGGCGCTCACCCAGCTGTGATCATGGCGTTCGGAACAAGTGGTGACCTACCGGCGTCACCCGGCGCGCGTACGGGTCACCGCGTACGGGTCACCGCGTACGAGGTCACAGGGCCCGGCGCAGGGTGGAGACCTGGCGGGGGACGCTCACCGGGGCCGGCACGACGATCGGGACGCGCGGTGGCGCGGCGGGGGCGGCCGGTACGCCGGTGCCCGGGGTCGGGCCGGCCGGGGCCGTGCGCGGCCGGGGCAGCCGGGGTACCGGGGCGGCGGCCTCCCGGGCGTCGAGGATGAGCCGCTGTACGGCGTACGAGTGTGGCAGTTGCCAGCGGATCTGCTCCGGGCTGACCGCCCAGCGGACCGGCCCTTCGGGCAGCACCGTCGGCGGGGCCGGGATCCAGGATCCGCGCCCGTGCTGGAGCACGTCGAGTGAGTCGGCCAGCTCGGGTCGCAGCGCGTCGCCCGGGCGTACCAGGAACATCCAACGCCCGGTGGGGGTGACCGCGACCGGACCGCGGAGCTGGCCCGCACCGGGTGCCGCCGCCGCGCCGCGCAGCCGCAGGGTGCACAGCGCCCGCAGGCCGAGGCGGGCCGGCACCTCGAGTACGTCGAAGGCGTACCCGGTGGCCAGCAGGACCGCGTGTGGTTGCCGGCGCCACCAGAGCTGGACCTGCTCGAGCCGGTCACTCGCGTCGCGTTCCCAGTCCTGCAGCGCCGGGTGGCAGCTGATGGTGGGGCAGCCGGGTCGGTCGCACCGGAACCGGCCCTGCAGCAGGTACGCCCCAGGCGTCACCGGCCAGCTGTGTTCGGCGTAGCGCAGCGCACCACGGCGTAGCCGGAGCCGTAGCAGGGGCGGCAGCGCGCCGTGGCGTGGCCGCAGGCGTTCCGAGAGCGGTTGCGCGCCGCGGCGCAGCCGCAGGCGGCCTAGTGGCGGTTGGGCCGTCCACCGCATGATCGAAGTTCCCCTCAAAGTTCGTGATCTCGTCGATCGGATGTGCGGGATGCGTACAGCCACGATCGGCGTGCGCCGGGGACTCCCGCCCTCCGCGACACGCCGCAATTTTCGGCTGGCAACCCTTTGCAACTTGCATCGAAAACTACGAGCATCTGTGATGGACCTAACGCACTGGCTGTGCGATGAGTACAGCCGGTGGTCCTGGCGTTCGGGGGGATGCCGCTTTGACCAGCACAAATGCCGGCACCGGGGGCGCCGGGCACCGCGAAGGGGGAACACGAGCGTGGACGAGTTACCGATCGGCCGACGGGTCGCCTACTGGCGCGGACGCCGAAAAATGTCGCAGCAGGTCTTCGCCGACCGGCTCGGAAAATCCAAGAGCTGGGTGGACAAGGTCGAACGGGGGGTGCGGCGGCTCGACAAGTTCTCGGTGATCCACGAGATCGCCGACGTCCTGCGGATCGACGTGCAGTTACTGCTAGGTAAGGATCCGGAGCGTCGGCCGGAGAGCGTCACCTGCATCGACCAGGTGGAGGTGGAGGAGATCCGGGCGGCGCTGGAACGCTACGACTCGATCAGCACGTTCTTCCAGCCAATCGGAAACCCGCCGCAGCTCGCCGAGATGCACAAGGCCACCAACCATGCCTGGCTGACCTTCCAACACGCCAAGTACGGGGTGTTGGCCCGGGCACTGCCCCGGTTGCTGCGCGAGGCGCAGGCCGCCGACACCCACTACTCGGCCGGCGACGAGGCCCCGCAGGCCGCCAGCCTGCTCGGCCAGCTCTATCAGATCGCCTCGTCGACGCTGCGCAAGCTCGGCGAACACGACCTCGCCTGGCTGGCCGCCGACCGGTCGATCGCGGTGTCACACCGCGCCGGGAACCCCCTGCTGACCGGGGTCGCGACCTGCCGGGTCGGCAACGCCCTGCTCGCCCTCGGCCGGTCCCGCGCCGCCCTGGAAGTGAACGTGAATATCGCCAACCGGTTGGCGCCGGGCGACGACCAGAGCAGCACCCCACAGCAGCTGTCGGTGTACGGGCTGCTGCTGCTGCAGGGGGCGATGGCCGCCGCCCGCATTGGCGACAGCGCCACCGTACGGGACCTGCTCAACGGCGCGGAGGAGGCGGCGCGGGCCATCGGCGAGGACCGTAACCACTACTGGACCTGTTTCGGTCCGACCAACGTCCAGCTGCACCGTGCCGCCGCGGCGGTTGAGCTGGGCGACGGCCGGGCAGCGGTGGAAGTCCACCGGGTGATCATCGAAGAGTCGAGTTTCAACGCGCTGCTGCCGGAGCGGCGGGCCCACCACCTGCTCGACATCGCCCGGGGCTACGTCCAGCTCGGCGAACTGGACAAGGCCACCGAGATGCTGCTGGAAGGCGACCGGCTGGCACCGGCGGAGATCCGCTGCCGGCCGATCGCCCACGAGGTCATGTCCGACGTACTGCGCCGGACCAGGGGCACCCCCTCGGCGCCGGTCGCCGAACTGGCCGAACACATGGGCGTGAGCGCGTGACCAGACGACCTGACGACGCGGCGGTGACGGTGTGAACCCGGCCGGTGCCCGGATCCTCTACGTGATCGCCTGCGGCAGCCCAGCCTCCCGACGCGTCGGGAGGCTGGTCACGCTCGCCCAGCAACGGCACTGGTCGGTCTGCGTGGTGGTCACTCCGGACGGACGGAAGTTCGTCGACGTACCGGGACTGGCCGCGCAGACCGGCCACCCGGTGCGGGCCGACTACAAGAACCCCGGCGACCCGGACGTGCTGCCCCCCGCCGACGCGATGATCGTCGCCCCGGCCACCGCCAACACGATCAACAAGTGGGCGGCCGGCATCACCGACACCCTCGCCCTCGGCCTGGTCGTCGAAGCGCAGGGCAAAGGCCTGCCGATCGTCACCCTGCCGTTCACCAACACCGCGCTCGCCGGGCATCCGGCCTTCCGGGAGAGCGTCGCCCGGCTGCGCGGTTGGGGCGTACGGGTCCTGTTCGGCGACGAGGTGCTGCCGCTGCAACCGCCCGGCGGCGGCGAGCAGATCATCGACCAGATCCCCTGGCACCTCACCCTCGACGCGCTCGACGAGGAGACCGTCCTCGGCTGAACCTCGCAAAGGTGTGGCGGGCGGGTGGGTAAGCTGGGCCGCCGTGGACACAACTGCATCATCACCGGTACGGGTAGCCGACGTGATCGCCGCCGTCGAGCGTCGCTACCCGCCCGCGTGGGCCGAGCAGTGGGACCGGGTCGGGCTGATCCTCGGCGAGCCGGACGCGTCCGTACGCCGGGTGTGGTGCGTGGTCGACGTCGTACCCGAGACGGCGACCGAGGCGGTCGACGCCGGCGCCGACATGATCATCGCGCACCATCCGTTGCTGATGCGCGGGGTGTCGTCGCTCGCCCCGACCACGTACAAGGGGCGGATCGTCCACCAGCTGATCAGGGCAGGCGTGGCGCTGTACGCGGCACACACCAACGCCGACGTGGCCAACCCGGGTGTCTCCGATGCGCTCGCCGCCCGGCTCGGGCTCACCGACCTGCGCCCCCTGGTGCCGGCCCTGCCCGGCACCCCGGCGGCCGCGGTCGCCGGCCAGGGTTCCGGCCGGATCGGCACCCTACCGCAGCCACTGACCCTCGCCGAGTTGACCCGGCACCTCGCCGGGGTACTGCCCGCCACCGCATGGGGGGTGCGGGCCGCCGGTGACCCCAAACGCGCCATCAGCACCGTGGCGGTCTGCGGCGGTGCCGGCGACTCGTTCCTCGACGTCGCCACCGCCGCCGGGGTCGACGCCTACCTCACGTCCGACCTGCGCCACCACCCGGTCAGCGAGCAGGCCGCCGGCTCCGGCCCGGCGCTCATCGACGCCGCCCACTGGGCCACCGAACGGCCCTGGCTCGACGACCTCGCCGGGTTCCTCACCACCGAACTGGCGGTGGAGGCCACCGCCTCGGACCTCGATACTGATCCCTGGACGCTGCACGTGCCGTCCACCGGCCGCCCGATCGTGCCCGCGCACGCCGCCGTCACCCACCCCGCGTCCACCGCAGCACCCACTGCGCCGACGTACGCCGCACCCACCCATGAGGAGCACCGCCCGTGAAGGCAGACCCGCAGGCCCAGCGTCGCCTGCTCGACCTGCAGGCGATCGACACCACGCTCGCCCAACTCGCCCACCGCCGGCGCACCCTGCCCGAGCACGCCCAGCTGGACACGTTGGCCCGGGAGTTGTCTGCGCTGGAGGACGAGCGGGTCCGCGCCCAGGTCGCCGTCGACGACCTGGACCGGGACATCGCCCGGCTGGAACGCGACATCGAGCAGGTCCGGGCCCGCAAGGACAAGGACCAGGCCCGGCTCACCGCCGGCTCCGGCCCGGCCCGTGAACTGGAGGCGCTGCAGCACGAGATGACGTCGTTGACCCGCCGGCAGACCGACCTGGAAGACGCCGAGTTGGAGCTGATGGAGCAGCGGGAGACCGCTCAGAGCACCCTCGACGAGGTGACCGGCCGGATCGAGAGCACCCGGGCGCGCCGCGTCGAGGTCGAAGCCGCCAGGGAGAAGACGCTGGCCGAGATCGCCAGCGAGGAGAAGTTCAAGTCGTCGGCCCGTACGCCGCTCGCCAACGACCTGCCCGCCGACCTGATCGCGCTCTACGACAAGGTCCGGGAGAACTCCGGCGGGCTGGCCGCCGCCCTGCTGCGCGGCGGCCGCTGTGGCGGCTGCCGCATCGACTTCTCCGCGACCGAACGCAACCGGATCAAGGCCGCTGACCCGGCCGAGGTGCTCCGCTGCGAGGAGTGCCGCCGGATCATGGTGCGCACCGCCGAGTCGGGCCTGTGAGCGCCGCGAAGAAGGTCATCGTCGAAGCCGACGGTGGCGCCCGGGGCAACCCCGGTCCGGCCGGGTACGGGGCGGTGGTGCTCGACGCCGGCACCGGGGCGGTGCTCGCCGAGCGGGCTGAGTCGATCGGTGTCGCCACCAACAACGTCGCCGAGTACCAGGGCCTGATCGCCGGGCTGCGCGCCGCCAGCGAGATCGGCGCCACCGCGGTCGACGTACGGATGGATTCGAAACTGGTCGTCGAGCAGATGACCGGCCGCTGGCAGATCAAGAACCCGGGGCTGCGGCCGCTCGCCGCGCAGGCCGCCAAGCTGGTCCGCGAATTCGACACGGTCAGCTTCGGCTGGATCCCCCGGGAGAAGAACAAACGCGCCGACGCGCTGGCCAACCAGGCGATGGACCGGGCCGCCGGCAAACCGGCCACGAGTGCTGCGGCGACCCGGGCCGTCGCTCCGGTTTCGCCGGCCGCCGGCCCGGTCTCGCCAGCGCCCGGCCCACTTCCGTCCATGTTCGACACCGGCGCGGTCGGCGCCGCGCCGGCCGCCTCCTGGGAGCCGCCGACCACCGCCACCGCGACCCGGCTGATCCTGGTCCGCCACGGCGAGACCGGGATGAACAAGCAGAGCCGCTACTCCGGCCGGGGCGACGTGCCGATGTCCGAGCAGGGTGCGGAGCAGGCCGTTGCCGCCGCCGCCCGGATCGCGGGCATCGGGGCCACCGTCGACGTGATCGTCTGCTCGCCGTTGGCGCGCTGCGTCGCCACCGCGCAGGCGATCGCCGCGCAGGCCGGCGACCCGCCGGTCCGACCCGACGGCGACCTGATCGAGTGCGACTTCGGTGAGTGGGAGGGGCGAACCTTCGCCGAGGTGCGGGAGCGTTGGCCGGCCGAGTTGACCGCATGGCTGGGCTCGACCGAGCTGGCTCCACCGGGCGGGGAGTCGTTCGCCCAGGTGGCGGGGCGGGTCCGTCGCTCGGTGCGGGGGCTGCTCACCGCGTACCGGGGGAAGACGGTGGTGGTGGTCTCGCACGTCTCCCCGCTGAAGATCATGCTGCGGGACGCGTTGGGCGCCGGGGACACGCTGCTGCACCGGCTCTACCTGGATCCGACCGGCATCTCGGTGATCGACACCTGGCCGGACGGCGGGGTCGCGGTGCGGACCGTGAACGACACCGCCCACCTCGCCGGCATCGCCACCCCCTGACCCCTCCTGCACCCCCTCTATCCGCGACGATCTTGCGATTATCGAGAGCATTCGTCCAAATTGTCCCTCGATAAGCGCAAGATCGCCGCGATCTTGGCGCTAGGCTCCGACGGGTGGACATCCCCGAGCTGGGCCTGCTCGTCGCGGCAGGGCTGGCGGCGGGCACCGTCAACGCCGCCGCCGGCGGTGGATCGCTGATCACCTTTCCGGCCCTGATCGCCATCGGACTGCCACCGGTCACCGCGAACGTCACCAACGCGATCGCAGTCTGCCCCGGCTACCTGGCGAGCACCGTCGGCAGCCGGGACGACCTGCCCCGCCGGCGCCGAATCTGGCGCCTCGTGCCGACCGCCATCGTCGGAGCGGTCCTCGGCTGCGTCCTGCTGCTGGTCACCCCACCCCGGGCCTTCGAGCTGATCGTGCCGTTCCTGGTGATCAGCGCGGCGGCCGTGCTCGGCTTCCAGAACCAGCTGCGGCGCATCGTCGGCGAACCCCGCGACCTGCCACCGCGCCGCGAACAATGGTCCGTGCAGGCGATGACCTTCTTCTGCTCCGCGTACGGCGGCTACTTCGGCGCGGCGCTGGGGGTGATGCTGGTCGCCGGCCTGGCCCTGGTGCTCGACGAAGCCCTCAACGGGGTCGTCGCGCTGAAGAACCTGCTCTCGGCGGCGGTCGGGGTGACCACGGTCGCCGTGTTCGCCATCTTCGGCCCGGTCAACTGGGCCGCGGCCGCCGTCGTCGCCCCGGCCACCATCGTCGGCGGCTACGTCGGCGCACGGGTGGTGCGCCGACTCCCGCCGACCGTGCTGCGCTTCGGGATCGTCATCTTCGGCGTCGGCATCGGCGTACTGCTGCTCGTGCGCGCCCTGCGCTGAGTGGGTCGACCCCACCGGTCGGGACGCTTCTGCTCTGCGGCCACGAAGGCCACCATCCTGTCGAGCCCGGACGGCCGCCGTCGCTGTGGCAACCAGCGAGGGCATCGGAAGCGATCCCGGGGCGGCGGCGCGCTCAGCCGACGTCGGGCTCGGTCAGCTCGGCCAGCCACTCGGCGGGCGCGTCGCGCACGTCGTCGTCGAGCGGCGACGCCGCGCGGTCCAGCGCCCGCCGCCACGACAGCGCCCGGCTGATCCGGGTCACCCGGCAGGCCAGGGTCGCGCTGCGGCGCAGCGCCGCGCCGTCGCCCGGCCAACCCGACAGGTACGCGTCACGCAGCCGCGACAGCCACGGGTCACCAGGCGCCAGCCCGAACCCGTACGACGCCGACGACAACGTCACCAGCAGCGTCCCGAACGGGTGCGCGACGCTCGCGTCACCCCAGTCGAAGAAGCGGTACGGCGCGGTCGCGTCGTCACCGGTCACGAAGACATTGCCGTCGTGCAGGTCGTCGTGCTGCAGCGATACGGGCATCCCATCGGCGGCCAACTCGGCACACCAACGGGCCACGTCCGGCGTCGTCGCGGTGACCGCGGCCACCCGGTCGGGGCCGAGGCCGGTCCGTACCGACGGATCGTCGAGCAGGTCGGCCAGCAGCGTCGGCAGCCGGTCCGGCCGCTGATCCGGTACGCCGAGCGCCACCATCTCCTCGGCTCGCGGTGCCAGGGCACGCTGCAGGTCGGCGTACTGCTCCAGCAGCGCGACCCAGTGCGGCAGCTCGGCGTCGGCGTCGCGTGGCGCATCCGCGCCGCCCCGCCGCTGCTCGAGGGCGTCACGCAGGGTGGCACCCGCGTCGGCGGTGAGCAGCCAGCCGCGTACGGGATGCGTGGCCAGCGGGCAGAGGACCGCGTCCGGCACCCAGCCGGCGAGGCCGACGGCGAGCGGAGCCTCGTAACGGCAGCCGAACGTGTTCGCCTTGAATCAGTGCCATCCGGCGGTGCTGGGCGCGCGGTAGGTCACTGACCAGGGGCGTACCCGTTGCTGCTCGACCGGGCCGACGACCGGCGTGCCACCTGCGGCGAGCTGCTCGCCGATCCACCGCCGTACGCCGTCGCGCCAGACCGGGTCCGTCCAGTTGTTGCCGTCGATGATCGACTCGTCTGCGGTCAGCACCGCGTGATGGTAGCGGCGGTTTGCCGGGCGGGACACGCCATTTTCCGGCGTACGGCTGCTCGA
Source organism: Micromonospora sp. LOL_023 (assembly GCF_048060115.1). Taxonomy (NCBI): domain Bacteria; kingdom Bacillati; phylum Actinomycetota; class Actinomycetes; order Micromonosporales; family Micromonosporaceae; genus Micromonospora; species Micromonospora sp. LOL_023. The sequence goes on along the minus strand of NZ_JBHMIM010000025.1, from coordinate 67,920 downwards.
CCGGGAGCTGGTAGGTGGTGACCTGGATGATGGTCGGATGGCGCGAACAGTGGTGTACCTGGTGCGGCACGGCGAGCAGCGCGACGACCGGCATGGTCCGGACGCAGGTCTGTCGGAGCTGGGCCGGCGGCAGGCGCGCCGACTCGGTGCCCGGTTGCGTGCGGTGCCGTTCGACGCCGTCCACCACGGACCGGCGGCGCGTGCGGCGCAGACCGCCGAGGAGGTCTCCGCCTTTCTGCCGGGGGTCCCGGTGCACGAGTGTCGGTTCGCCGCCGACGTGACGCCGGTACCAACTCCCGGGCGTGCCGACCAGGCGGTGCCGCAGCGGTACGCCGATTTCCTCGACGCGGTCCCGGAACTGGAGCGCGACCCGGGGGCGGTACGGGTCCAGGCAGCGGTGAACCACTGGGGGCGGGTCGGCGACGTCGACCGGTACGAGCTGGTGGTGACGCACAACTTCGTGATCGGCTGGTTCGTTCGCCATGCGCTGGACGCGCCGTTCTGGCGATGGCTCGGGCTCAACCAGCTCAACTGCGGGTTGACCATCGTGCAGTGGCGTGCCGATGCTGCGCCGACCTTGGTGAGCTTCAACGACATCGGCCACCTGCCGCTGGACGATCGCGGCCAGCCTGTCGCTCGGCGGTGATCGAGGGCTGCGTACGATTGGTACTCGGACGGACGAGTCGACCGGGCGGCCGCGTCAGCGGGGGATACGTCCCCTGTTGCCGAGGAACGTCCGGACTCCACAGGGCGGGGTGGTTGTTAACGGCAACCCGGGGTGACCCGCGGGAAAGTGCCACAGAAAACAGACCGCCGGGCGGTGACACGCCCGGTAAGGGTGAAACGGTGGGGTAAGAGCCCACCAGCATCCCGGGTGACCGGGATGGCTCGGTAAACCCCACCCGGAGCAAGGCCAAAAGGGTAGGTGTCGCGAGACACCGACCTGCGCAGGCGTTCGAGGGCTGCCCGCCCGAGCCTGCGGGTAGGCCGCTGGAGCCTGCCGGCAACGGTAGGCCGAGATGGATGGCCGCCCCCGCTGCGCATCCGGGCAACCGGCGCGTACGGGACAGAATCCGGCGTACAGGTCGACTCGTCCGTCCCACCCCAGATCAGTACGCCGATCAAGGCGCTGAGCTGCGCGGACTCCCCGTCGTCGATGGTCGTTCATGGTCAACTTTGGTCGTCATCTGACGCCCTGGAGACGCCCTGACGCCCTGGAGACGCCCTGATCTTGGACAGTCCGGGCGGTGCCGGCGGCGGCCGGGGACGCATCCCCCGCGCGGTACGGACTCGGCGCGATCGGTGTCGGTGGCAAGCCAGTCCGGGTTGTGGACTGGCGCGGCAGCCGGAAGCCCCGACCACGACGGCGGCCAACCCCGCCGGCTTCCGGACCGCCCTGCCGCCGTCGACCACGCCGAAGGCGGGGACTCGAACCCCTAACCCGCGTCTGGGCTGCGGATCGGGTCGAACCGCGCACGTCGGCGCGCTGACCTGCGGCCGGCCTCTCGCAGCCGCTTCGGCTCTCGTTTGTACTGGCGTTGTCGTAGTTGATCTTCGTAGGTCGGCCTGCCGCTGTTGGACTGGCCCCGACAGCGACGACGTGATCCCGACTCGGTGAGTTCGGTGATTGTGCTTGTCGTCGATGATGGTGGCGTGGCTCGGGTGTTTCCTCGTCGGTGGCGGCGGCGAACGGTGGTGTTCGCGTCCTTGGCTGTCGCCTGTGGCCTGGTGGCAGTGTTTGCTTGGTGGAACCCGTGGGGGTGGGGGCTGCCCCGGTTCGGCTGGGCGGGTACGGAACAGGCTGGCTGGATCGCGGGGATTGCCAGCGGCGTGCTGTCGTTGATGACCTTGGTTGACGGGTTCATGGCGCGGCGCGCCAAGCCCGGTCCACCGTCGGTGCTGGTGGGCGCGGCGGAGCGTGTCGGGCGGGTCCCGGAGCGGGCGGCGTGGTTTCAGGACCGGCCCGTGGGCGTGGTTCTGGCGCGTGCGGCGAAAGCGGGCCGGACGGCGGTGTTGACGCAGGTGTTGTCAGGGATGGGTGGGGTGGGAAAGACCCAGTTGGCGGCGGAGTTCGCGCGCCGGTTGGAGCGGGGTCGGGAGGTGGATGTGGTGGTGTGGGTTACGGCGTCGAGTCGTGACGCGATCGTCGCCCGCTATGCCGAAGCTGCCCGCGCAGTGGGTGCCGCTCTGGCCGGGGATGGGGACGATGAGGCGGCCGCTAGCCGGTTCGTGTCGTGGTTGGAGCGCACCTCGAAGCGGTGGCTGGTTGTATTGGACAACCTTGACAGCCCCGGTGATGCGGCGGACTGGTGGCCGCCGAACAATCGCAATGGTCGGACGGTGGTGACGACCCGTCGCCGTGATCCGGTGCTGGATACGGACGGCCGCGTCTTGGTCGACGTTGACGTGTTCAGTTTGGGGGACGCTGTCGCCTACCTACGTGATGCGATCGGTGCCGGTAATGACCGGGATGACGATCTGACGGCGTTGGCCGCTGAGTTGGGGTGTCTGCCGTTGGCGTTGGCGCAAGCGGCCGCGTTCATCCGAGACCGGGGTATCGATCCTGCCGGCTACCGGACACGACTCGCTGACCGGCGGAAGAAGTTGGCTGATCTTGTCCCGCCTGATGACGCTCTACCGGATGGGCACCGGGCGACGGTCGCCGTCACCTGGTCGTTGTCGATCGACGTGGCGGACGGTCATCCGCCGGCCGGGCTGGCCAGGTATGTGCTGAATCTCGCCGCCGTGCTGGACCCTAACGGCATCCCCGAGGCCGTATTCACCACCGGTGCGGCCGTCGTGTATCTCGCGGACCGCAGCGGACGGGAAGTGGCCGTGGACGAGGTGCGGGACGCGCTGCGCAACCTACACCGGTTGAGTTTGTTCACTCACGACCCGCAATCCGGTTTGGTCCGTGTCCACGCCCTGGTGCAGCGGGTCACCCTCGACCCCCTCCACCCGGTCCACCTCGCCGCCGTTGCCCGGACCGCCGCTGACGCTCTTCTGGCTATCTGGCCGACCATCGACCGTGACCACGACACGACTCAGACCTTGCGGGCCAACGCCGTCGCTCTACGGACGGCCAGCGGTGATGCACTCCTGCAGCCCGATGCTCATGCGTTGCTGTTTCGCAGCCTCCGCAGCCTCGGGGAAACCGGACAAGTCGGGGCTGCGGCTACCGCCCTCGAGGAGTTGCTCGCCGATGTGCGGCGGGTGCTGGGACCCGACCACCCCGACACTCTGACCGCCCGCAGCAACCTCGCCCACTGGCGGGGTGAAGCTGGTGACCCGGCCGGCGCGGCCACCGCCCTCGAGGAGCTGCTCGCCGATGCGCTGCGGGTGCAGGGACCCGACCACCCCGACACTCTGACCACCCGCAACAACCTCGCCCACTGGCGGGGTGAAGCTGGTGACCCGGCCGGCGCGGCCACCGCCCTCGAGGAGCTGCTTACCGATCGGCTGCGAGTGCAGGGACCCGACCACCCCCACACTCTGGCCACCCGCAGCAACCTCGCCTCCTGGCGGGGTGAAGCTGGTGACCCGGCCGGCGCGGCCACCGCGTTCGAGGAGCTGCTTACCGATCGGCTGCGGGTGCTGGGACCCGACCACCCCGACACTCTGGCCACCCGCAACAACCTTGCCGGCTGGCGGGGTGAAGCTGGTGACCCGGCCGGCGCGGCCACCGCGTTCGAGGAGCTGCTTACCGATGTGCTGCGGGTGCTGGGACCCGACCACCCCGACACTCTGACCATCCGCAACAACCTCGCCCGTTGGCGGGGCGAAGCTGGTGACCCGGCCGGCGCGGTCACCGCGTTCGAGGAGCTGCTTACCGATCGGCTGCGGGTGCTGGGACCCGACCACCCCCACACTCTGATCACCCGTAGCGACCTTGCCGGCTGGCGGGGTGGAGCTGGTGACCCGGCCGGCGCGGTCACCGCGTTCGAGGAGCTGCTCGCCGATGTGCTGCGGGTGCTGGGACCCGACCACCCCGACACTCTGGCCACCCGTAGCAACCTCGCCCACTGGCGACGACAGAGCAGCGTCGGCTGAGTCGCCCCAACCGCGCCACCCGTCCTTGAGTCGGAGCGCTCGCGGGAGGCTTCAACTAAATGGGCGCGGCGCGGCGGGCGGCTGGCCGGCGTGACGGTGGACTTCCGCCCCGGCCGCGTAGCGGTCCGGGGCGGCTTGCCGCCGGGCGGTGTTCCGCCCGCGCGCCGCGCTGGGCGCGGCGTCTTGATCCAATACAGAACTATTCGGCAACTCGCGAGGGCTGGGCGAGGGCTGGGCGTGTGAGCTGCCGCCTCCGTCTGTCCAGGACTCTGCTACCTGGCGCAGGGTGCTTCGTGGGCGTTGAGTTGTTCGCAGCGGGTGCCGTCGGGGCGTTGGAGGTTGCAGATGACGCGGTGGTGCTGCTCCTGGTCGCCCTCGATGGTGACGGTGGTTTCGGGGTAGTCGAGTCCGCGTAGGTAGGTGCGGAAGTCGGCGAGGGTGACGGCGATGGTGTGGGCCATCTCGATGGCGGCGGTGAGGTCGCGTGCGTGGATGGGGATGTGGATGACGTAGCGGGGGTGTTCGTCGGTGTCGGCGAGGGTGGTTGGTCGGGGTGGGGGTACGGGGGTGAAGTAGTCGGCTGATGGTAGGTCGGTGGGGTGCTGGCCGTTGGTCATGGTCGGGAACCTCCGGTGGGCGCGGGTGTGGAGAGGGCCGGTCGGGGCCGGGTTGGGCGGGGGGTCCTGTCCCCGGTCCCCGACCGGTGTGGTGTCGTGCTCACCTGCCGGCGCGGCTATGACGGGCTGCACGCCGGCAGGGGTTTTCGCGCGACTGGGGTAGTGAATAGGGATTGGTGTGTCGTCGCATCCACGGGGTTGGACTGGTGGGGGACGTCTTCGTATTCTGCGAAACGTCGGGGGACGGGGTTGAAACGTCCTGCTGGTTGTCCGTCTAATAGTGGGTATGAATGAACGTCTCCGGACGGTGATGGTTCGTCGTGGTGTTCCGGTGGAGGATCTTGCGGCTGAGTGTGAGGTGGATCCGAAGACGGTGGAGCGGTGGATCAGTTCGGGACGTGTTCCGCATCGACGGCATCGGTGGGTCGTGGCGCGTCGGTTGGGTGCGGAGGAGGCGTATCTGTGGCCACAGATCGCGGAAGCGAATGATCGTCGTCCGGAGGCGTCGCGGGCGGAGTTGATCGAGGTGTTTCCGGATCGGGCGTCGGTGCCTCGTGATGTGTGGTTACGGCTGTTGGGTGAGGCACGGGAACGGGTTGACGTGCTGGTGTTGGCGGGCGCTTTTCTGTCGCAGGTGCAGCCGCGTATCGGGCGGGTGTTGGCGGACCGGGCGGGTGCGGGTGTGCGGGTGCGGTTGTGTTTCGCTGACCCGTCCGGTGCGGCGGTGGCGGTGCGGGATCGTGAGGATTGCCTGGTAGGGACGTTGGGTGCGATCGTCCGTAGCTCGTTGACGCACTACCGGGGCCTGGTCGGGGTGGAGGGCTGCGAGGTGCGGTTGCATGCGGTGACGCATCACGTGAGTGTGCTGCGGTTCGATGATGAGGTGGTGGTGACCCCGCACGTGTTCGGGGAGTCGGGGAACGCGAGTCCGACGTTTCATTTCCGCCGGGTGCAGGGCGGGAACCTGTTCGACCACTATGTGGCGGGGTTTGATCGGGTGTGGGATTCGGCGTCGCCGTGGTCGGGTGAGGTCGGCTGATCTCGTAGCGGCATGGAATGAGTGACGCCCCGGTTTCCGCGTAGTGCGGTCCGGGGCGTCGGTGTGCCGGGTTGTTGGTGGCTAGAGTTCGTCGGGGTGGAGGGCGGTGACGATTTCGGCCATGCTGCCGATGATGGCGTCGGCTTTGGTGAGGCTGTGGTACTTGCGGGGTTTGTTGGCGTAGCCGATGGTGGCCACGCCGACGGCTTGGGCGGCTTCGATGTCGGTGGGTGAGTCGCCAATGAGTACGCATTCCTCGGGGTGGGTGTGAAGTTCGCGGATGGCGGCAAGCACCGGTGCCGGGTTCGGTTTCATGCCGGCGGGGTCGGCGTGGGGGCGGCCGATGACGGGGTGGATGTAGGCGGCGAGGCGTCGTGCAATCAGGTACTGAGTGACGGCGTCGGCGCTGTTGTTGGACACGATCGCGATGCCGCGTCGGGCGTGGTGGGCGGCCACGATGACTTCCCGTGCGTACGGCGTGGGTTCGGCGACGGCGACGGCGTCCACCTCGGCGGCCCGTAGCGCGTCGTCGACCCGGCGGACGATGGCGGGCCGGTTCAGGGCGGCTGTCCAGCGCAGCACGGCGAGTGGATCGGGTTCGTCGAGCAGGTCCGGAGGGATGGTGACGCCCTGGTCGACGAGCAGCCGGCGCAGAGTTGCGGCCACCTGAGGCGCGGGGTGGTTGGCGAAGACCTTGCAGACGGGTCCGTCGAAGTCGAGCAGCAGGAACCGGGCGCGGTCGATGACGGCGGCGAGTTCGGCGTTCATGACGTGTACTCGCGGGCGATGGTGGTCCACATGCTGTTGAACCAGGCTCCGGCCTGCTGCACGTACAGGCCGTCGTGGGATGCGTCGTCGTCGCTGGGGGTGAACGGGAACAGGATCGCGTCCTTACCCATGGCGTCGTAGATGGCCAGGGGCTGGCCGTCGACGCTGACGGTGTGCTCAACGACGGGGTAGAAGCCGAAGAACGCTTCCTCGTCGTTGATGACGAACAGCTTGAACAGCGGTGCCGCGCCGTGGACGCGTACCTCGGTGGTGGCGACCTTGACCAGGTCGAGATCGGCCAGCTCCTGGACGGCGTCAACGATGGCGTGGATCGACCGGTTCGTGATGCGGGCGGACCGGGCGCGGATGCGGGGGTCGTCGGCGCGGTCCTCGGCCCGGCACGGGATCGCCATCGGGGCGTTCATGTCGGAGATCAGGATGCGGATGCGGATCGACTCCGGGGTGAGCCGGCCGATGCGGACCTTGTCCAACGTCTCCTGGATGGCGTTGTAGAGGGTTTCACCGGAGAAGCCGGCGAAGTCGATGGCCACGTGGGTGGCCTCGAAGGCGCGTTCGATGTGCGGGCGTAGACCCACGGGGCGTTCGGTGTTGGCGCGCACGAACGTGCCGCTGCCCTGACGGGTGACGATCAGCCGCTCGTCCTGGAGCTTGCGCAGGGCGGCTTTGATCGTCTCGCGGGCCACGGAGAAGCGGTCGACCAGGTCGTTTTGGCTGGGCAGTTTCTCGCCGGGGGCGAACTTGCCGGTCTTGATCTCCGCGCGCAGGGCGGCGGCGATCTGCTGTGACGGGGTGCGTGGGTCGTCGGGGTCTAGTGCCATGCCCCGGACCATACCTGTTGACTAGCCAGGCTAGATATCCTGTGTCCAAGTGTTGACATGGCTAGCCAAGTCGGCCTACCTTTGATCCACGGCACCTGGCTAGTCAAGCCGGCCAGGTCTACGAGTGGAGGTAGAGCGGTGGCTCTGCGAGGCGGAACGAGGTTCTCGGTCCGGTGTTCGGACGTGTTCCCGGCGGGGTGCGCGTTGGTGCCCGAGTCGTTGGGTGAGGTCGAGGACTACGACGAGAAGACGGGTCGGCGGTCGCCGGCGAAGGACAAGCTGACGGGTCAGCGGGTGTGGCAGGTCCGGGTGATGGACCTGGACCCGGAGTTGGGCAAGCGGTCGCGGGAGACGACGGTGAAGATCTCGGCGGACTACCAGCCGGTTCCGCCGACGGGTGTTCCGTTCGAGGCGGTGGAGTTCGACGACATGACGGTCACGCCGTACGTGGCCAGCAACGGGCGGATGGCGTACTCGCTGCGGGCGTCGGGGATGCGCGCCCCGGCCGGCGTCGCCTCCAACGGCACCGGTAAGGCGCGGGCGGCTACGGGTTCGTAGTTCCTGGTTCGGGGTGGGGCTGTCTGGTCTTGGCGGACGGCAGCCCCACCCCTGGTGTCTTCCCCTCTTCCTCTTCTTCTCAGATTCGGTGAGGTTCCGACGTGTCCCAGGTTAAGCGCGTCCAGGATCGGGCGCGGATCCGCTGTGCCGACTGCAAGAACATGTTCACCCCCGCCCCGGCCGACGTGGTCCAGGGCGACACCGACGACGCCACCAGCGCCGCGACGGTTGGCGGGGATGCGGCCCGGTGTGGGCTGTGCGCCGGTCAGCTGGTGTTGCCGTTCCCAAGGTTGCGCGACGCTCGCGGCCGTTTCCTCCCGGTCGTTGGGGGTGGCCGGTGATGGGGCGTCCTCGTGGTGAGGTCGTCACCACCGTCTCCGGTGACCTGCTCGTGGTCCGTCCCCGTCGGCTGCGGCTGCCCTGGTGGGCGGTCCTCCTCGGGCTGCTGGCCCGCTGGACGGGTCGGGGACTGTGGTGGTGCCTCAAGCACCCGCGCATCCTCACCATCTCGGTGATCACGGTCGCCGTGTACCTCGACTACGGCATTGCCGGGCTGGTGACCCCGGTTGTCCTGGCGGGGTTGGGGTCGGCGGTGTGGCGGTGGCGGCACGAACCGTCCTGGTGGGCGTGGTGCGGCGGCCCGCTGCTCGGCCGGTGGCGGCACACCGTCGTCTATCGGCGGGTGTGGCGGGAAGCAATGACCCTGTGCGACCTGTCCCGGGTCTACCAACACCAGACCGTGTTACCGCAGCTCCTTGGCGTGCACTGTGACCAGGCGTTGGACGTGCTGTCGGTGCGGATGCTGCGCGGGCAGACCCCCGCCGACTTCCAACGCGCGACCGAGCAGCTGGCGTACGCGTTCGGCCGCCGGCATGCCCGCGTCTACACCGAACGCCCCGATGAGTTGCCGACCCGTGACGGCGGCTGGGTGGGGTGGCTGCTGCGCCGGGTCGATGCCTACCGGTTCCGTGACCGGCCCGACGTCGTCTACGTGGTCCTGGTCCGCACCGATGCATTGCGTAGGACGGTTCCGCCGTTCCCGGTGCCGACGGTGCCGGACTTCACCGCGCTCCCGCTGGCCGCGTGGGAAGACCTGCGGACCTGGCACCTCCACTTGTTGGCGACGCATGTGCTGATCGGTGGGGCGACCCGGCGCGGGAAGGGCTCCGTCCTCTGGTCGTTGGTCCGGTCGTTGGCGGGTGGGGTGGCGTCGGGGCTGGTGCGGTTGTGGGTGATCGACCCCAAGGGCGGGATGGAATTCGCGTTCGGTCGGCCGATGTTCGCCCGGTTCGCCTCCACCTCCTTCGACGCCATGGCCGACCTGTTGGACGAAGCGGTCGCGGTGCTGCGGGAGCGGCAGGCACGCCTTGCCGGCTCGGTCCGGGTCCATACACCCACCGTCGATGACCCGCTGGTCGTGGTGGTGATCGACGAGATGGCGGCGCTGACCGCGTATCTGCAGGACGTCGACCTGCGTAAGCGCATCGCCTCCTCGTTGGGGCTGCTGCTGTCGCAGGGTGCCGGCGTCGGCGTGCTGGTCGTGGCGGCGTTGCAGGACCCGCGTAAGGAGGTGCTGCCGTTCCGGGACCTGTTCCCCACTCGGATCGCGCTCGGTCTGACCGAGGCGTCGCAGGTCGACATGGTGTTGGGTGACGGCGCACGCAACCGGGGCGCGTTGGCGGATCAGATGCCGTCCTGGGCCAAGGGCGTCGGCTACGTCCTCCTCGATGGCACCCCCGACCTGGTCCGGGTCCGGTTCTCCTACCTCACCGACACCGACATTCAGACCATGGCGGCCGAGTACGCGGCTCCGGTGGCCGCTGCGGACATCCTCGCCCAGGTCGGCCGGGAAACCGCCCCCGAACCGGAGCCGTCCCCGGCGACGCCTCGGCGGGTTCCGTTGCCGCGTAAGCCCTCCGGGCCGCTTCTGCCTGACTCGCTCCTCAACATCCTCCGGCACGACCAGGGCGACACCGACACCACCGGCGGGGGTGGTTCCCGGTGAGCGAAACGCAGACGTTGACGTCGGGGCGGCGCTTCTACCGGCTACGGACCCCCACCCCCGACGGCGGACGCGGAACAGCCGTCTCCGTCCGCGTGGATACCGACCGCCCCGACCCCTACCCGCTGTATGTCGCCATCGGTGGCGGCCGACGCCGGGTCTACCTGACTCCCGGTGAGGCGTGGGCGCTGTGGCGCTGCCTGTCCGAAGCGGTCGCCTCCCTCGGCGACCCACCCGACCACATCCGCACCACCATCCACCCGACCGGGAGGTAACCCCCGATGCCATCCCTCAACCGATCCTCCTGGCTCCTGCTGCGGCTGCCGTGGCTGGCCCGACTCCTGCACCGGCCGATCCGCATCACCGCGACCGGCCCCGCCGATCAACTCGCCGCGCTCCTCTCCGGGCTCCGCACGTACCTCAACCTTCGTGGCCGGCCAGGCATGCGGGTCCGCATCGATCTGACCATCACCGACGACAAGGACCACGCATGAGCTGGCAGCGTGCGGAAACCGTGCTGCGGCTGGTGATCCTGCTCGCCATCGGCTCGATGGCCGGCGCGGCGGCGTTCACCCACGTCCATGACCTGTCCGTCGCCCACGGCCAACCCCACTGGATCGGCTGGGCCAACGCCGTCGCCGTCGAACTCATGGCTATCTACCTCGGTCTGGAGATCCGGGCTCGGCGTCGGGCGGGTCGACCGGTCGGGTTCGTCGCCGTCCTCCTCGTCGGCTTCGCACTGCTGTCGTTGGCCGCGCAGGTCGCCGAAGCGGAACCGTCCGTGTGGGGCTGGATCGTGGCGGCTGTCCCGTCGCTGGCGTTCCTGGCCCTGGTCAAAGTCGTGCTGTCCAGCGCACCCGCTGTCCCGGCTGGTCCGGCGGCGTCGACGACGGCAGCCAACACGGCTGATCGGATGCGCGTCGACCAGGCGGACGCCGTCGACCAGGTCCCGACCGACGACACCGACCCGGAACCGGATCACGTCGAGCGGCCTGCGGTCGTCGAACCCGTGCGCGTCGCCGGTCACGCGTCGGTGCTGCCTCCGCTCGGGGTCGTCCAGCCGCGACGGGCTAACGGGATGGTGGTCGGCCGGTGACCGTACCCACCACCCTCCCTGGCCTGGAAGCATCCGCGACGGATCGGCCGGCGACTGTCGAGCCACAGCCTCGACCGGGCTCCCGTGCCGCGCGGATGGGCCTACCCCGCTCGGTCGATGTCCTGCGCGACGTCGCCACCGAATACGGGGTGTGTATCCGTCCGCTCGCGATGCGGCGGACCGATCTCGACACCGGTCGTACCGAGGTCATCGACCTGCCCTGCGGGGCAACCCGTGAAGACAAGTGCCCGCCGTGTGCGAAGCGGAACCGCCGACTGCGGCAGGCGCAGATCCGTGACGGCTGGCACCGCGACGACGAGCCGTTGCCGCCACCCGAACCGGCGTCGGAAGAGCAGAAAGCGCTGATCGTGCTGCGGGCGCACTTCGAGTTCGAACGAGACGCGGCCGTGCGGGAAGCCGACTGGCGACAGGTCACCGACCTCGACGACGCCATCACCGAAGTTGAAGACGCCATCACCGCCGAAGGACTACGCGGACGCGTCGCACCACCCCACACCACCGACGGGGACGGTGCCGACCAGGGCGACACATCGGCGGGGCAACGTCGGAAGCGGTCGACCAGGCGGCGCCAGGACGCACCGGAGCTACCCCGCCGACCGGTGGAGGCGCGCACCGTCGGCAAGACGTACACCGCACCCGACGGCAACACCTACCGGCCGTCGATGTGGCTCACGCTCACCCTCGACTCCTACGGACCCGTACGACCGGACGGCACCCCGGTCAACCCCGACCGCTACGACTACCGCCGGGCGGCCTGGGACGCGGTCCACTTCCCCCGACTCCTCGACCGGTTCTGGCAGAACCTGCGCCGCTGTGAAGGCTGGAACGTCCAGTACGCCGGATGCGTCGAGCCGCAACGACGTCTCGCGCCTCACGCGCACTTCGCGATCCGCGGCACCATCCCCCGGCAGACGCTGCGGACGGTGGCGGCGGCCACCTATCACCAGGTGTGGTGGCCATCGGTCGACGTCCAGCACTACGGCGGCGAGCACCTGCCCGTCTGGGACGTCGACCAGGCGGCGTGGGTCGACCCGCACACCCGCGAGCCGCTGACCGGCTGGGCGGACGCACTCGACGCGGTCGACGCCGACCCGGACGCCGACCCGGTCCACGTGGTCCGCTTCGGCAGCCAGGTCGACGCACGCGGCGTCATGCCCGGCACCACCGACGCGGAACGCACCATCCGCTACATCACGAAGTACATCACCAAACACGCCGCCGACTGCCACACCACCACCAGCGGCCGGCAACGCCAGCATCTCGAACGGTTCTGGCGACAGCTGCAGGTCACCCCGTGCACCGACCGGTGTGCGAACTGGCTCATCTACGGCGTCCAACCGAAGAACGCCTCAGCGAAGCTGCGGCCGGGACGCTGCCGGGGCAAGGTCCACCAACGGGCCACCCTCGGCATCGGCGGCCGACGCATCCTCATCTCCCGCGACTGGTCGGGCAAAACCCTGTCCGACCACAAACACGACGCACGCGCATGGGTCCGGGCACTACTCGGCGCAACGACCGACCTAGCCGGCGTCGACCAGCCCACCGGCACCGACGGCGCGGGCTCGGTGCGGCACGCGTGGGAACTGGCCCGGCCCGACGACCCGGACGTCACCCCACTCGGGCACCGGCTCCTGCGCTCCATCTCCGAACGGGCGCGCTGGCGCTCCCAACTCCTCGCCGCGAAGGACCGGGCGGCTCAGGAGACGAGGCACGACCTTTCGGCAACGGGGACGGCGGTGTGATGGGGGAGGGGCACAGGGTGGCGAAGCACGGGGAACTGTGGTCGGTCGAGGACGTCTCGGCGTTCCTGCGGGTGCCGGTGGAGACCTTGTACCGGTGGCGTAAGCACAAGTGCGGTCCGCCGGCTGCCCGGATCGGCCGGCATCTGCGGTACGACCCGGCGGACGTACGCGAGTGGTTCCGCTCGCAGGCGGCGGCGTAGCCGTGGCGCACATCGAAGATCGCTGGCACATGACGATCAAGCATCCCGGTGGCCGTACCGAGCGGGTCAAGTCGAAACTGTTCGGCAAGGGGCTGAGGTACCGCGTCCGCTACGTCGGCCCGGACGGGCGGGAGCGCAAGAAGTCGTTTCCCGACCGGGCGAAGCGCGAAGCTGAGGCGTTCCTGGTCTCGACCGAATCGGACAAGCTGCGCGGGGCGTACGTCGATCCGTCCGCCGGTCGGATCACGTTCCGGGAGTACGCCGAGGAGTGGTTGCGGACGCGATCGTTTGACGAGTCGACGCGGGAGAGCACTGAGATCCGGGTGCGCAAGCACATCTTGCCGTACTTCGGGCACCGGTCGTTGGCGTCGATCATGCCGGGGCACGTGCGGGCCTGGGATGCCAGCCTGGTCGGCAAGATCGCGGTCACGACCAGGGCGGTCGTCTTCGCGCACCTGCGTACCATCCTCGGCGCGGCGGTGGACGACGAGCGGATCGCCAAGAATCCGTGCTCGGCGCGCTCGGTCAAGGCACCTCGGCCCGCTGAGCGGCGGGTGGTTCCGTGGACCGCCGACCAGGTTTCGGCGATCCGGTCCGGTCTCGCGCCGCGTTACCGGCCGATGGTCAACCTCGGTGCCGGGTGTGGGCTGCGGCAGGGCGAGATCTTCGGCATCGGCGTCGATGATCTCGACCTGGATGCCGGCTGGGTGCATGTCGTACGCCAGGTCAAGCGGGTCCGGTCCCGGCTGGTGTTCGGCCTTCCGAAGAACGACCGGGATCGTCGGGTGCCGCTGTCGTCCTCGGCCGTCCGGGTGCTGCGGGAGCACCTGGCCGTCTTCAAGCCGGTCACGATCACCTTGCCGTGGGAAGACCCGTTCAAGGGCGACCCGGTGAGGGTGCCGCTGGTGTTCACCACGACGCGGGGCAACGCGCTGAACCGGGCGACGTTCGATGGCAAGAGCTGGCAGCCGGCGGTCGAAGCGGCGGGCATCGTGCCGACCAGGGCGACGGGGATGCACGCGCTACGGCACTTCTACGCCTCGGTTCTGCTCGACGCGGGGGAGAGCGTCAAGACGCTCGCGACGTACCTGGGCCACGCTGACCCCGGCTTCACGCTGCGGGTGTACACGCACCTGATGCCGGCCGGCGAGGAGCGGACCCGGCGGGCGATTGACGCACTGTTCGGTGACGACGCAGGGAAGGGCGACGGCGGGGATGACAACGACGGCGGGGACGTCTCGGATGACCCGGACGCCCTGTAGACGCCCTGAGAGGCCTTGTAGGGGATGTTCGTGCAGCTCAATGGGGGTGTGGGTGCGAGAATCCGGCGTACAGGTCGACTCGTCCGTCCCACCCCAGCTCACAGCCACGCGCGTACCGCCGGCTGCGTCAACAGGGCGGGCATCGACGTTCGCGCCAAGGTTCTATCGTCGGTGCCGTGTCCGACATCCTGCAGATCGGCTCCCTCGCCGTCCCCGTTGGTGCCCTCGTCGTCTACGCGGTCGGGTTCGTCGTCCTCTACTGGGTCATCCGCCTTGCTGTCCGGCACGCCATCCGAGACGCCGACCGGCGGCGGTCAGGTGACCGGCGGTAGCTCCGAGAGGTGGATCGGTCGGCCGGGCTGTTGCCCGAGTGGCTGGAGCTGCTTGACGCTCGACGCCGCCCCAGTTAATCTCGTTCATAGCTGAATATCTATGCACTGTGGAATCTGTGCTTCGTTGAGGGCATCCGTCGGCCGGTGACCGGGCCGCCGTTCCGACGGTTCACGGCCGTGTGTTCAGCGCTAACGGAACGGTGTGCGGCCGACCGCTTCCGGCTGACTTTCGGTGCCACAGGGCCGGGATCGCCAGCGCGTCCGAACGGCATGGGCACTGCCGACGGGTCTGCGTACCCCGGGAACTGGGTTCACCTGAGTCGGATTCCGCTGACTTCTGGCCGCGTCCACCGCAGGAGAAATCAGGAGGCACTTCGTGAAGAACGTTGGGACCAGCGTTTTCACAACAGGACGTTCACCAGGTACAACAACCGTGCTTGGTGTGGCTGTCACCCTCGCCGCTGTCGGGGCACTCGCCGTGTCCGGCATGTCGGCTGCCGCTGTTCAGGCTGCGGCCGACGAGCCTGCGGCATCAATGTTGGCAAGTTGCGATGACCGGCTGTTCGGCTGGGCGTCAGTGTCGGCGAACGGTGTCGCCACGACGACCGGCGGCGGCAACGCCGCCCCGCAGACGGTCACATCGCTTAGCGACCTACGGCGGTACGCCAACGACTCGACCCCACGCGTCCTGCGGATCTCCGGCACGATCAGCACTGGGTCGGCGGCCGTGGAGGTCGGCAGCAACAAGACCCTGATCGGCGCAGACGCGAACGCGACGATCCGTGGCGGCATCAACATCAACGGCGGTAGCAACATCATCATCCGCAACTTGAACGTGCAGGGTGGCGGCCAGGGCAGCAGCCCGGCCGACACGATCGCCGCACGCGGCGCCCACCACCTATGGTTCGACCACCTGAACCTGTGGGACGCCAGCGACGGGTTGCTGGACCTGACCCGAGGCGTCGACTACATGACGGTGTCCTGGGTCAAGTTCTGGTACACCAACAGTTCCCACTCGCACAGGCTGGCCAGCCTGGTGGGTGGAGGCTCGAACCACGGCGACACCGACAGCGGAAAGTTGAACGCCACCTATCACCACAACTGGTTCGCTGATCTGGTTGACCAGCGTGGACCACGGATGCTATTCGGCAAGGGCCACGTCTACAACAGCTACTACAATTCCCCCGGGAACGCGTACGCCATCGGCACTGGGTCGTACGCCTCCGTCCTCGTCGAGAACAACTACTTCAAGGACATACGGGACCCTCACCGGTTCCAGGACTCCAACCCCACTTATATTACCGCGCGGGGAAACGTCTACGACAACACCAGCGGACGGCGGGACACGGGTTCCCAGGGCAGTGGCGTTACTCCGTTCACCAACCCGCCGTACAGCTATTCGCTCGATGCCGCCAACGACGTACCTGGCATCGTCAGTGCCTGCGCAGGCCCGAGACTGTCCGGGACGATGCCGCCTCCGACTACTGCGCCTCCGACTACTGCGCCTCCGACTACTGCGCCTCCGACTACTGCGCCTCCGACTACCGCGCCTCCGCCCACCGGCGCCTGCAGCGCCTCCTACCAGACCACCAGTTCGTGGCCAGGTGGCTTCCAGGGCGAGGTGGTCGTGCGAGCGGGCAGCGCGGCAATCAACGGCTGGACTGTCCGTTGGACCCTCAGCGGCGGGCAGAGCATCAGTCAGCTGTGGAACGGTAATCTCAGCACCAGCGGCACCAGTGTCACCGTACGCAACGTGGACTACAACGGCGCACTTCCGGCCGGTGGGACCACGACATTCGGGTTCCTCGGCTCCGGTTCGCCGTCCTCGCCGTCCCTCACCTGCTCGAGCCCGTAGCGGCGGCATCGGCAGGAATACCACATCCTCGACGGTATGCAGTGTTGCTGGGCTAGGTGACCTCGGCCGTATTGCGGTCCGCGGCCCTGGCCCAGCAGCGCAGGATCCGTGCCGCCCGCCGTTCTGCTGGGCGGCGCTTCACCGGGTGGGATGGTGGAAGGCGACGAGTCGCCGTACGACGCGGTGGTTCGTGAGCTGGCGGAAGAGCTCGGCCTGACTATCACTCCCGGACGGTTGCTGGTCGTGGACTGGGTGCCGCCGCGCACCGGTCGCACCGAAGGTGTCATGTTCGTCTACGACGGCGGAGTCCTGGACACGGTGCAAACCGACGCGATTCGGCTGCCACCGCAGGAGCTGCGCAGCTGGGCGTGGTCGACCGTGGCCCAGGCGCAGTGGCGGCTGTCGCCGTTGCTGGCCCGCCGGGCCGCCGCCGCTGTCGAGGCGGCGACGGGCGGCGGGACCGTCTATCTTGAGGACGGCAGCCGGGTCTGCTGACCTTGAGCGGATTCGACGGATGCCAGAGCCGGCAGCGTTGGTCAGTGCGGCATGAGGTGATGGGTGAAGAACCGGACTGTGCTGTCCAGCTCGTGCTCCGGGAGCCGGTCGGCGTGCCGGCCCGGGTTGGCGTGCAACGTCTTCTCGGTCGAACCGAACGCGTCGAACAGGGCCAGGCTCTGCTCCCGGGGCACCCGTTCGTCGTCCCACTGGACCAGGAACTCGACCGGCACGGCGATGCGAGTCGCAGCCGCCAGTGTGGATGGGGCGGCGGCACCGCCGAGGCCGAGGACCGCCGCGCGCACGCGCGGTTCGGCGGCGACGAACGGTACGCCGAGCCCGCAGCCCAGCGAGATGCCCCAGTAGCCGATCGGTCCGCCGCCGAGGTGGTCGAGGACGGCCTGCCACTCCGGCACGGTCTGCTCGGCGACTAGGGCGAAGAAGTCGGCGAGCAGTGCGGCCAGGTCACCACCGGAGCTGGCAGCGGCCTGAATGTCGGTGGAGATGCGCTGGTAGCGCTCGTCGGTCGGCCGGTCGCCGTGGTTCGGCACGTCCATGCAGACGGCCGCGAAGCCGCTGGACACGAAGCGGTGGGCGCGGTGCAGGACGCCGGGAGCGGTCTTGTGCTGGCCGCCGCCGTGGCCGATGACGATCAGCGGCGGGCGGTCGGCGCCGCTGCCGGCTGAGGTCCAGAGCACAGCGGGTACGCCATCGACGGCGAAGTGTTCTTCCTGGATGGTGTGCATGCGCGTGCGCGCCTTTCGAGAGTCCCTGTGCGGGCGCTCCCTAGACCATGCGGGGGAGGGAGTCCCGACCTGTCGCAGCGTTGATTGGACTCACCTCCTCTTCGCAGCAGTCATGCACGGCGCAGCGATCGTAGCGCAACCCACCCCGCTATCGGCGCCCGACTTCGACCGAAGGCGTACAAGCACGTCAGCTCACAGCCTTCTTGACAAGGGCGGCGATGTGCTCTGCGGCCTGCTCGCTGAGCTGGGTCACGGCGAAGGACGTCGGCCACAGGCCGCTGTCGTCGGCGAGGCTGGCCGTAGCGGTGAAGCAAAAGGTGGAGTAGGGCTCCTTGTCCGCGTGTCCGCTCCGGAAGAAGCACACGACCTTGCCCTTTCTCGCGTACGCCGGCTGGCCGTACCAGAGCTTCGGGGACAGGTCGGGGGCGTTGGCGGTGACGATGGCGTGGACGCGTTCGGCCAGTGCGCGGTCCGACGGTGCCATCTGGGCGATCTTCGACAGCACGTCGAGCTCCTCGGCGGCTGCTTTGCTACCACGACTGCGGGTTGTCTCCTTCTTGAGCTCTGCGGCGCGTTCCTTCATGGCGGCGCGCTCGCCCTCGGAGAAGCCGTCCGTGTCTGCCTTGCTCACCATGTCGCTCCTGGTCGTTGTCAGATGTGACCGAGGGTCACGCTAGCCGTGCCGCAGCTGCCGGTGCTTCTCGATTCCTGATCGGTAGAGGCGGCCCGGCGCCACGGGCCCTGACCGGCGGAAGTTGCCGTCAACTGGACATTCAGGCGGTTAACCTCCGGTGGTGAGCTCCCCGCCTGACGATTACACCGCGACGTTGCCGCGCAAGCGGATGGGTTCGGCTGTGCTGCTGCGCGACCGTGACGGACGGATCCTGCTCGTCGAGCCGACGTACAAGGACTACTGGGAGCTGCCAGGTGGGGTGGTGGAGGCCGACGAGTCGCCGTACGACGCGGCGGTCCGTGAGCTGGCCGAAGAACTCGGCCTGGCGGTCGCTCCCGGCCGGCTGCTGGTGGTCGACTGGGTGCCGCCTCGCACCGGCCGCACCGAAGGGGTCATGTTCGTGTACGACGGCGGTGTCCTGGACGAGTCGCAGACCGACGCGATCCGGCTGCCGCCGCAGGAGTTGCGAAGCTGGGCGTGGTCGACCTTGCCGCAGGCGCAGCAGCGGCTTTCGCCGCTGCTGGCCCTGAGGGCCGCCGCCGCGCTGACAGCGGCGACGGCCAGCGGGACTGTCTACCTTGAGGGCGGGAACCAGGTGGGGGGATCGTAGGGCGCGCGGAGCAACGTCGCGCCGCCCGATCGGTAGAGGCTGTCATGTACGCCGTCGGCGTAGAGCATGCCGGTGAGGTCGGCTCGCGCTTTCGTGACAGGGCTGGACTGTTGGAATCCGTACGCCCCGAGCAGCGGAGCGAGATCGCTAACCGCCCGGTAGGCGGTGTCGACTCCGGCCGCCTTGCCGACGCGTGCGAAGAGGTCCGCGTGCGGGTGGCCAGACGCGGCAAGCCTGATGGTGGTGATGGCGGCGAGCAGCGCGGCGACAATCTCGGCGTGGGTGCGCCCGAGGGTGATCAGCGCGTTGTCGCGGACCCGTGGCAGCACACCTATCTTCCGCCGAGCGGCGAGCGCTTCAGCGACGACGGTGTGGACACCGGCTGCGGTCCCCAGTGCGGTCGCGGTGACAAGCGGCCGGAACCGGGCGAAGTGCCTGCGAAACACCTCCATGCCACTTCCTGCCGGCCCGAGCAGGTCCGTAGCAGGATCAATCGACACGTCGTGCAGCCGCAGCACTCCCCACGACCAGCCACCCAGACCGGACGGCTTCAGCGTCTCACTCACCAGACCGTGCGCTGCGGTGTCGATGACCGCAGCGGTGATTCGGTCGTTCGGGTCCCGGAAGAAGACCACGAAGCCGGCCGACTCGACGATCCGGGACACCCAGCACTTCTCTCCGCTGATGTGCCAGCGACCGTCGCTGTCCGGCCTCGCCTGGGTGGTGATCTCCTGGATGCGGGAGCCGCCGTGCCGCTCGGTCGCGGCGATTCCCACCAGGTCGCCTCGGCCGAGCCGGGTCCGCCAGGTGTCCCGGAGCTCTGCGGCGGCGTCAGCAAGGATCATCGCCCCATGGCCGGCGCCGGTCACATCGCGCAGATCCAGGTCGTACGAGCCGGCGCAGAACTGCGCGAGTGCCTGCCGCACCAGCCCGCCGGGAGCAGGGGGATCCTGGCGATCGTCGCAGGCCAGGTCGCGACGAAGGTCCAGCAGCCACTGGGCGCGGGCCGGGTCGCCGGAGGGCGGCGCGGCGGGCACCCGCCGGGCGAGTACGTCGGAGAGGACTTCGAGGTCGTCCCAGGCCTTCCCGTCGATCTCCGGAATGCTGCAGCGCAGTGGCTCCAGCCAGGCCAGAGCCGGAGTCATGGTGTCACCTGTCCGCGCGATCGGGCGGGGACGCCGTACGCGATGGTGTTGGCCGATACGTCGCGGGTGACCACCGAGCCGCTGCCGATGAGCGCGTGAGCGCCGATGGTGATTCCCGCCATTACGCATACCCCAGAGCCGACCTTGCACCCGTACTCGAACACTGGCGGGTCGAGCGGCTGCTCGTTGTCCGGGTCGCGCCAGGTCAGCCGCTTGTCGTTGATCGTGCGTACGCCCGCGCCGATGAACACGCGGTCGGCAACGACCGTGTCGGCCGTCAGATGCGAGCCCGGCGAGCAGCGCACTCTGTCGCCGATCCGGGCACCGCGCTCGACGGTCAGGTTGGCCGCCAGCTGGCTGCCGGAGCCGACGACAACGTTGGTGCGGAGCAGGGCGTGGTGGCCGATGGTGCTGCCCTCTCCGACCCGGACACCCGCGTAGAGGATCGCACCGGCTCGCAGGACCACCCCGGAGCTGATCTCGGTAGTGCCGCCGGATCCCCGATAGACCTGCCGCATCGCGTAGCCGTGCTCCGGCTCGCCGACGATCGCCCTATGGCCGAGGCGGGCGTCGGCGCCAACGCGGGTGCCGCCGTGGACCACGGCGAACGCGCCAATCGTGACCCTGGCACCGAGAACGATAGGGCGCAGCGTGCCGAGCAGGTCAGCCGGCAGGAACACTGCGGTCGGGTGGATCTGGCAGCCGTCACCGACCTCCAAGAGCCCAGCTCGAATCAGGTCTGTCGCGGTGGCGGTCGCTCCGATTGTGGAAATTGCATGCATCAGCTTCACTCCTGCAGGTAGCGGGTTTGACCATCGCCCGAACAGGACGGGTCGTGTGTCCCAGTGCATCGGGAGGAAGCGCGTAGTCCGAGACCGTGACGCATTAGTTGCAACCGTCTTGCGTGATCCGCGAAGCATCGGTCACGCTCGAATAACTTCATCGGTGCGAGGAGGCAGCTGTGCCGACCGAGCCGGCCTGGACAGCGATGCCGACAGCCGACGCTGCCATCGCAGCTGGCGACGTGGGCAAGCTGCTGCGCATCGCACGGACAGCGGCCGGGCTCACCCTTGAGGAAGCTGGGCGGCGCGCAGGCTGCTCCGCAGCCACCATGTCACGTTGGGAGAACGGCCGGAGGAGAGAGTGGAGCGTCGCCGAACTGCGCCGGCTGGCACAGGTGTACGGAATTCCGCCGCGTCTGTTCGGGCTGGCCGCGTCATCCGCGCCAACAGGGAGCGGCGCAGTTAGTGTGGTCGAGGACCCCGACGACGGTGGTGGTGATTCAATGCGTCGACGTGACTTGTTCGCAGGCACGCTCGGCCTGAGTACAGGTGCCGCCCTGCTGCCGACGTCGGCCCTCGCTGTCACCGCCACCGTCGAAGACGTGATCTTCGGGCGGGTCACCGCTCCAGCGATCCTCGAACACCAGCTCCGTGCACAGCTTGCCGCCGCGGCAGCGGATTTCCGGGCCTGCCGCTACAGCCAACTCGCCCGACGGTTGCCGCGCCTGCTCGCCCAAGCCACGGCGGTACGCGACCAGGCCCCAGTCGGCCAGGCCGCGCAGGCATCGAGCTGGGTAGCCCAGGCCTACGGCGTCGCCACACAGCTGCTGATCAAGTTGCACGATGACGGCATGGCTGGGTCCACGTCGGATCGAGCGGTGCAGGCGGCGCGCGCCAGCGGAGATCCGCTGGTCATCGCGGAAGCAACGCGACTCGCCGCGACGGTGCTCCGCCGCAGCCGCCACCGCGACGGTGCCCAACGCCTTGTCCTGAACGCCGCTCAACAACTCGACACTGACACCGGTCTGACCGACGGCCGCCACGCCGCCATGTACGGGCAGCTCCTTGCCGTTGCCGCCTACACCGCCGCCATGCGGGAAGACCGTGAGGCCGCGTGGAATCTGCTGGCGGAAGCGGACGACGCCCTTGGCCGGGCAGGGACCGCCGAAGGTAGCCCTATCAGCTCGCTCGACCTTGCCGTATACAAGATCAGCGTCGCGCGGGTGCTCGGTGACTACGGCACCGCCGTCGAGTACGCCAGGCATGTCAACCCCGCCCACATCACCTCGCTGGAGCGCCGCGCCCGCTACTGGCAGGACGCCGCACTCGCCCTGCAAGGCCGAGGTCGACCCGCAGCCGCGTACCAGGCACTCCTCGCGGCGGAAGCCGACACTCCGCAGGAGGTCCGCTACCGGCCTTGGGCACAGAGCCTCACCCACGACCTGCTCACCACCGACACACGCAACACCCTGCCGGGCATCAGAGAGTTCGCCACCCGTATCGGCGCTGCTGGATAGGTGGCTTGACCTGCCGGCCACGTACTCGCTCGCGTGGCGTGTCCGGCCGCTAGAGTCGCGAGCATGAGCGTCGAGATCGAAGCCGTCCGAGTCGCCACCGACGAGGTCGTGAAAGCGTTCGGCCGGCTCCTCCCGCAGCTCTCCCGTTCCGCCAAGCCACTCGATCTGACGGCGCTGGACGAGTTGGTGGCGTCGGACGCAAGCACTTTGCTCATCGCTCGCCGCGAGGGCGAGATCGTCGGCGCGCTGACCCTGGTGATGTTTCCGATCCCGACCGGTAGGCGGGCGTGGATCGAGGATGTGGTGGTCGACGAGTCGGCGCGCGGCCTCGGGGTCGGGGCGGCGCTAACCCAGGAGGCCGTCAGGCTGGCTCGGGAGGCTGGCGCTCGGACCGTTGACCTCACGTCGCGCCCGTCTCGTGCTGCCGCGAACCGGCTCTACGAACGACTCGGCTTCAGTCTCCGTGACTCGCGGGTCTACCGCCTTGCACCCGGCGATCGCTGAGGGCGGCGACGACTTCGGCCATGCTGCTGATGATGGCGTCTGATCTGCTGAGGCTGTGGTATTTGCGGGGTTTGTTGGCGTAGCCGATGGCGGGTACGCCGACCGCCTGGGCGGCTTCGATATCGGTAGGTGAGTCGCCAATGAGCACGCAGTCCTCGGGGTGGGCGCGCAGTTCGCAGATGGCGGCGATCACCGGGGCGGGGTTCGGTTTCATTCCGGCGGGGTCGGCGTGGGGTCGGCCGATGACGGGGTTGATGTAGGCGTCCAGCTGTTGCGCGATCAGGTACCGGTTGACGGCGTCGGCGCTGTTGTTGGACACGATCGTGATGCCGCGCTGGGCGTGGTGGGCGGCCACGATGACTTCTCGCGCGTACGGGGTGGGTTCGGCGACGGTGACGGCGTCCAGTTCGGCGGTGCGTAGGGCGTCGTCGACTTGGCGCACGATGGCTGGCCGGTTCAAGGTGGCTGACCAGCGGAGCACGGCGAGCGGATCGGGTTCATCGAGCAGGTCGGGAGGGACGGTGACGCCCTGGTCAACGAGCAATCGGCGCAGGGTGGCGGCGACCTGGGGCGCGGGGTGGTTGGCGAAGACCTTGCAGACGGGGCCGTCGAAGTCGACCAGCAGGAACCGGGCACGGCCGATGACGGCGGCAAGTCCGGTGTTCACGAGGTGCGCTCGCTGGCGATGGCGGTCAACTTGCTGTCGAACCAGCTGGCGTGACCGCAACGCATCGCAATGCGGTCACTGTTCCGCTACCTCTGGTTCGAAACTTCCGCCAGCGACGTGGTGAAAGACACCCACGCCGCTGGCGGTCACGCGGAGAGCTGGGACGACTTGAGCGCGGTGGTGAAAGTGGTCCAGGCGGAGGGGGCGAAGGTCAGCGCCGGGCCGGTGGGGTCCTTGCTGTCGCGGGCGGCGACGGCTCCCGGCAGGTTGCGGGCGACCTCGACGCACTGGCTGTTCGAGTCGCTGCGGCTGCTCTTGAGCCACACGGCGCGGGTGAGATCCATCGCGCCCCTCCTTCGAATCTGCGGCAAACTTTGACGGCGGCAAAGGTCGCTGTGGCGTACGGGGCAGTGGCCCATGGCTGGCGTTGGCGTGACCGCGCCGGATACCTGGCGCGGTCACACATCCGCAATTCGGGCTGGTCTCACTCGCTCCGGAGCGACGTGGTGAAGGCCGCCCAAGCGGTAGGGGAGAACGCGAGCACGGGGCCGGAACGGTCCTTGCTGTCCCGGACCGCGACGACGGCCGCCAGGTTGTCGGCGACCTCGACGCAGTTGCCGTTGCCGCCGGAGCGGCTGCTCGTGCGCCACTCGGCGTTCTCCAGTTGCCGGTTCTTCATCGTCATCTTCCCTTCTCGTCCATGCGGTCGATGGACTTCTTGATCATCCTGACCGACCCTGCCGGGTCGACCGCCGCTGCGCGAAGGTACTCGAACAGCGAGCTGTAGCTGGCGATCTCGGACGGACTCTCCAGGAACATCGCGTTGACCCGGTTCTCGATGTAGACGAGCTCCGGGTCGTACGGGTCGGGGAAGTCCATCAGGGCGAACGCGCCGTGCATGCCAGCGTGTGCGCCAACCTCGTACGGCAGAACCTGGAGGGTGATGTGGGGTTGCTTGGCCATGTCAGCGAGGTGGCGTAGCTGGCCGCGTATGACGTCGACGCCGCCGACCTGGCGGTGGATCACGCCTTCGTCGATGATCGCCCAGAGCTTCAGCGGCGTGTCCTTTGTGATCGACTCCTGGCGTTTCATCCGGGCCTCGACGCGGTGCGCCACGTCGGATTCGCTGCACTCGGGCAGTACGCCTGCGGTCACGGCTCGGGCGTACTCCTCGGTCTGGAGCAGGCCCGGCACGAACAGCGGCTCGTAGTTGCGGACGCTGCGAGCCTCGGCTTCGAAGCTGATGTAGGCGCTGTACTCGTCCGACAGGACCTCTTCGTACGCCTGGAGCCAGCCAAGCTGGGTGGAGTCCTTGAGTAGGTCCAGCATCTCTGTGCGCTGTTGCTCGTCGCTGATGCCGTAGAGGTCGAGCAGGGCGAGGACGGTCCGCTTCTGTGGCCGGACCTTGCCGGTTTCGATCCGCCACAGGGTCGCGCTGTTCATGTGGGTCTTCTCGGCGGCGTCCTCGCGGGTGAGTCCTGCGTCGCTGCGCATCCCGCGCAGCTGGTATGCCAGGCGGCGCAGGCGAACAGTCGGCAAATGCTTGCGCGTGGCCACGTCCATGCTCCCCTCACTCCCTCTCAGTGTGCGGGTCCCGTGTCGGCGGGACAACATCAGGGCATCCTCAAGACTCTCGAAAGCAAGTCTTGCATATGCGATCGATGCTGAGGCAGTATGACACTAGATGGTCGCATCATGGAGTGTCGATCTACCGACCTGCAGCCAGTGCTCTGGAGATCCGAGCAGGGCTGGAGGGACGCACATCCCCACCCACCTGGGCGCCGGCCGGCGTCGCGGCAAGGAGGCCGGCCGGCGTCCCGACCTGAAGAGGGGGAAGGTCCTCGTGGAAATCGGTGCGCTGGTCGGCGCGGTCCTGCTGGGATTCCTGGCCGGACTGTTCGCCTTCAAAGTGAAAGTCAGATGGTGTCCGTGGTGCGGCCGGTTGACCTGGCCCGGCCCGCCGCCGCCGGACGGAGAGATGCTGTGACCAGGTCGTCCGGCCGGCACCGGCCGCCGATGGTCAGCGTCAACGGCGAGACGTACGAGGGGGACGTCGCGCCGGTGACGCTGAGCGCCGAGCAGGTCGCCGCAGAGCTGCGTCGCCGCGACCAGAGCATCGCCCGGATGGCCGACGAACTGTCGCTGCTCAAGCAGGCGCTGCGGGACTGGCAGAGCGACCAGGCCCGGCTGCCGTACGTCGGTGAACTCGACATCGACCCCGGCACCTGAGCCGGGTGACGTGCTGATGATCGGGGCCGCCGCCAGCGTGCAGTTCGCCGGTGACCGGGGTTTCCGGTTCCGGGTCGTCGCCGCCGACACACGGTGGACCTACGTCGGCTGGGTCTGGTTGGGCGGCTACGTGCTGGACCGCGGCGGCGCGGCCGTCGAACGGAGGGAGATCTTCGTGCAACGCGACGGGCTAAGGCAGATCCGTCGGAGACAGCGGTGAGCATCAGCGACGTCGGTGGCAGCGGCGGGTGGGTCGGGCCGGTCGGCCCACCCGTTCCGTCGGCGCGGCCGGAGTACGGGTGAAACTGGGACTTGTGGTCCTCTGACGGCGGCCGGCCAGGAACCGACTTCTGTTTTAGCGTGATCCCGTTGGGGGATTTTGATCCCCCAACGGGATCACACTCGAAACAGTGTCCCTCCCAGGCGACCGCGTTCGGGTGGACGACGGGAGGGAGCTCGGCCCGGTACACGATCAGCTGCTGACCAGTTGCTCCACGGACATCGAAGGCGTGGTACGTCAACGTCAACTCGCCCACCACGCTGTGCCGGAACGTCTTCGCCTCGTGGGTCTTGCCCCGTACGTCGTTGCGCTGCCACAGCCGGCGGAACTCCGGGCTGGCCGCGCCCACCTCATCGACCAGTTCTCGGGCCCGCCGGTCGTGCGGGTCGTGACCGAGCGCGAGCCGCAGATTCGCCACGCACGTCTCGGCACCCCGTCGCCAGTCGACGAAGAAGGTGCCGCCGGCCGGGTCGAGGAACGTCATCCGCACGAGGTTGTCCGGCCAGGCGAACGCCGACTCGCCCGGATCCAGCTCGGTGGCGACCGGCGGCCCCGGCTGCTCCATCATGTGCCGCACACGGCGGCGCTGTCGGATCTGCTGGCGGCCTGACCCGGGTCACCGCCCGACTCCGGTCACGGCGTGTCGGGTCACGATGGGCCGGCCCGGCGGCGGCCGGGGCGCAGGGCGCGCAGCGCGTTGACGATCACCGCGACGTCGATACCCTCCTGAGTGAACGCACCGGCCACCGGCGGCAGCAGACCGAACGCGGCGGCGACCATCGCGACCAGCGCCAACCCCATCCCGACCGAGGCGCTCTGCACCGCGATCCGCCGCGACCGGTGGGCGATGTCGACGGCGTCGGCGAGCCGGTCCAGCCGGTCGACGGTGAGCACCGCGTCGGCGACGCCCGCCGCCGCGCCCGCCCCGGCGGCCCCGATCGCCACCCCGACGTCGGCGGCGGCCAGCGCCGGGGCGTCGTTGACACCGTCGCCGACCATCACCGTGATAGCGCGGCCGGACTCCTCGCGTACCCGGGCGGTCTTCTCCTGTGGTGAGCAGCGCGCCACGATGTCGTCGACGCCGACCTGGTCGGCGACCTGGTCGGCGACCTCGCGCCGGTCGCCGGTGAGCATCACCAGCCGGGTGAAGCCGGCCTGCCGCAGCCGCCGCACCGTGGCGGCCGCGTCGGGCCGCACCGGATCGCGCAGCAGGATCACACCCGCCGGTACGCGGTCCACGCTCACCCAGACCGTCGACAGTCCGTCCGCCTCGGCGCGGTCCCGCTCGCGCATCGCCCAGTCCGGCAACTCGGCGTCGGGCTGGCCGACCCGGACGACCCGGCCGTCGACCCGGCCGGTCACCGCTCGGCCGGGCTCCTCGGTTACTTCTGTCGGGCCGGTCAGCCGCAGGCCACGGTCGTGCGCCGCCCGGACGATCGCACCGGCCAGTATGTGCGGGGAGAGTTGCTCGACCGATGCGGCGAGCCGTAGCAGTTCGTCCGGGTACTGGCCGTCGGCGGTGGCGATGCCGGTGATCTCGGACCGGCCGGTGGTCAGCGTGCCGGTCTTGTCGACCAGCAGCGTGCGAGCCAGACCGAGCTGCTCCAACGCGCTGCCCTCGCGGATCAGCACCCCGGCGCGGGCGGCGCGGGACAGCCCGGCGACGATTGCGATCGGGGTGGCCAGCAGCAGCGGGCACGGGGTGGCGACGACCAGCACGGCGACCGCCCGGACGAACTCATCGGAGACGATCCAACCGACGCCGGCCAGCGCGAGGGTGAACGGCACGAACGCGGCGGCGTACCGGTCGGCGAGGCGTACCGTCGGGGCCTTGCCGGCACCGGCCTGCGCGGCCAGCCGCACGATGCTGGCGTACGTGCTCTGCTGCGCCGTCACCGCCGCCCGCAGCCCGAACGCCGCCCCCGCGTTGACCACGCCGCTGGCGATCCGGTCGCCGGCGGCCCGGTCGACCGGCTGCGACTCCCCGGTGACCACCGATTCGTCGAGCGTGGCCGGATCCTCGGCGACGCCGTCGACCGGCACGACGTCACCGGGTCCGACGAGTAGCCGGTCGCCGGGGGCGATCTCGTCCACGTCGACCGGGTCGATGGTGCCGTCGTCGGCGCGTCGCCGGGCGGTACGTGGTGCGTGCGCGACCAGCGCTTGCAGGTCGCGGGTGGCGCGTCGCTGTGCGTACGTCTCCAGGGTGTGACCGGTGGCCAGCATCAGCGCCACCACCGCGCCGGCGAGGTACTCGCCGGCCACCAGCGCGCCGATCAGCGCCAGTACGGCGATCACGTCCACGCCGACGCGGCGCTGTCGCAGCGAGTGACCCATCCAGCGCAGTGCCGGCAGCAGGGCGGCCACCGTCGCTGCCGCCCACACCCAGTCAGCCGCGGTCTGTGCGCCAGCGACCCACAGCCCGCCGCCAGCGAGCACCGCGACGGTCAGCGCGGCCAGTGGTGTCCACTGGCGCCACTGTGCCCACCGTCGGCCCATCGTCGGTTCCACCTGTGCTGTCGGAGGCTGCCTATCCAGTTTGTCAACGAACCGGATGGACGGTCAGGGACGGGTGACCGGGGCCCCGTCCGGTCACCCGCCGCCCGACCGTAGCCAGTGTCCGCAACCGCCGGGTCACCTGTTCGAATGCCTGGACCAGTACATGGGTCAGTCCTTCCGTGCTGGAGCGGACGACTGTGACATGGTGTATTCCCTTCTGCACGGTGCGGACCCTGGCCAGACACCAGGATGCTGCCTGGACCCGCGGTGTGGTGGTGATCTCGTTCATCTCCGTACAACGCCGTACATCGACTAACATCCGCTGTGGAGCGGGGTCACCCGAGGCATCCGCTGTGACGGATGGCCGGTGAGGCTGGTGCGGGTCGCGATGGTGCATGGTGTGGAGGCGCGACCCCCCGACCGGCTGCTACGCGACGCCGGTGACGTGCGTACCGTCGACGAACTTGCCAGTCTGCTGCGCGCCTTGCGACGCCGGCACGCCCGCCGCGAAGGCCACCGGGTCTTGTCCTACCGGTTGCTGGCCGCCCGCGCCGGTTGGTCGCACACGGCGGTGGCCGAGTATCTGACCGGCAAGACGTTGCCGCCGACCGACCGTTTCGACGTGCTGGTCGGCCTGCTGGGCGCCAGCCCGATCGAACGGGGCATGCTGGCCAGCGCCCGTGACCGGGTCGACGAGCAGCGGGCGTCGGGTGGCGGGGCCGCCGCCGGTACTACGGCCGCGCCGGTCGTCGAGCATCGGGTGATACCCCGGCAGTTGCCACCGGCCCTGGGGAACTTCAGCGGTCGGCGGGCGGAGCTTGCCCAACTGGATCGGGTCGTCGACCCGGGCGGCCTCCCGCACACCGGGGCCGTGCGGGTGGTGGCGGTCACCGGCACGGCCGGGGTCGGCAAGACCACCCTCGCGGTGCACTGGGCGCACCGGGCGGCCGACCGTTTCCCCGACGGGCAGCTCTACGTCAACCTGCGCGGTTTCGACCCGGACGGTGCGGTGACCGAGCCGGCGACCGCGCTGCGGTTGCTGCTCGACGCGCTCGGTTCCCCACCGGCCCGGTTGCCGGCCGAGTTGGACGCGCAGACCGCGCTGCTGCGGACGATGCTCGCCGACCGGCGGATGCTCATCGTGCTGGACAACGCCCGGGACAGTCCGCACGTGCGGGCGTTGCTGCCCGGCGCGCCACAGTGCCTGGTGGTGGTGACCAGCCGCAACCAGCTGACCGGGCTGGTCGCGGCGCACGGCGCGCACCTGGTCACCCTCGGTCTGCTGCCGTCGGGCGAGGCGACCGAGCTGCTGCGGCACCGGATCGGCGAGGGGCGCTGCCGGGCGGAACCAGCGGCCATCGACGAGATCGCCCTGCGGTGCGCGGGGCTTCCGCTGGCGCTGGCGGTGGTCGCCGCCCGGGCTACGACTTCGCCGCGGATGCCGCTGGCGGCGCTCGCGGCCGAACTGCGTACCGCCCACGAGCGGCTCGACGCGTTGGCGGCCGACGATCCGCAGCTCGGCGTACGGTCGGTCTTCTCCTGGTCGTACCGGGCGTTGAGTCCGGCGGCCGCGCAGCTGTTCCGGCTGCTCGGAATCCACCCGGGCCCGACGGTCTCGGCCCCGGCGGCGGCGAGCCTGGCCGGTCTGCCGGCGGCGCGGCTGCGGCCGGTGCTTGCCGAACTGGTCCGCTCGCATCTGCTCGCCGAGCATCCGGGCGGCCGCTACGGGCTGCACGACCTGCTGCGGGTGTACGCGGCGGAACAGGCTCGGCGCCAGGAGACCGGCGAGGCGTTCGATGCCGCGGTGCACCGGCTGGCCGACCACTACACGCACACCGCGTACCAGGGGAACCTCCTGCTGGAGCCGCATCCGCAGCCGGCCGCGCCCGCGCCGGCCGCACCCGGTGTCGTCGCCGAGTCCCTCGGCACCGCCGAGGCGGCCTTGGCCTGGTTCAACGTCGAACATCCGGTGCTGGTGGCGGTGTTCGAGGGCGCGGTCGCCGCCGGGCTGGACGCCACGGCGCTGCACCTTTCCCAGGTGATGTACACCTATCTCGACCGGCAGGGGTACTGGCCGGACCTGCTCGCGATGCAACGGACGGCACTCGAACTGGCCCGGCGCCTCGGCGACCCGGCCGCCGAGGCGGTCGCGCATCGCGCCATCGCCCGCGCGTGCACCCGCACGAACCGGTACACCGACGCCGAGACGCAGCTCGGTCTGGCGCTGGAGCTGGAGCGTGACCGGGGCGACCGGGCCCGCGAAGGGCTCACCGAGCTCAACCTGTCGCTGCTGCGGGAGCGGCAGGGTCGGCACCGGGACGCGTTGGAGCACGGGCGGTCGGCGTATGACCTGTATGCCGAGGCGGGGGACCTGGCCGGGCAGGGCAAGGCGCTCAACGTGGTGGGCTGGCAGTATGCCCAGCTCGGCGAGTACGACGAGACACTTTCCTGGTGCGGTCGTTCGTTGGAGCTGTTGCGGGAGCTCGGTGACCGATCGGGGCAGGCGACCACCTGGCACAGCCTGGGGTACGGGTATCAGCATCTCGGTGACCTCGACGAGGCCGCCGCCTGCTACCAGCAGGCGTTGGACCTGTTCCGGGATTTCGGTGACCGGCATCTGCAGGCGCTGGTGCTGCAGGACCTCGGCGAGGTCGCTCGGGCCGTCGGCGACCTGGCCGGTGCGCGGACCTGCTGGCAGGCGGCGGTCGACATCCTGGACAGCCTTCGGCATCCGGACGTGGAGCCGATCCGGGCCAGGCTGGCACAGCTGCGGGTCGATGAGGCTGGCCGAGCTGGTTGAGGTTCAGCTGCGGGGTTGACGGCGGTGAGGCTCGGTGCGAGCATCAGACCCTCGATGTTTGCGCAAACATTCAGTTCCCGACCAGAGGCCGAACGCATGGCAGCACCTCAGACACCGCCCCCGACGGTCACCACGGCCCGTCGGCGAGCCCGCCGGGCTACCGGGCGCAGATCGCTGACCGGGTGGCAGTTCGTCGGGCCGTTCATGCTGGTCTTCGCGGTCGTGTTCATCGCGCCGATCGGATACTCGATCTATCTCAGTCTCTACCGGCGGCAGCTCATCGGCGGCAACTCCTTCGTCGGGCTGGACAACTACCAGCGGGCGCTGGGCGACGCCCAGTTCTGGTCCGCCTTCGGTCGGGTGGCGACCTTCCTCGCCGTCCAGGTGCCGATCATGCTGTTCATCGCGCTGCTGGTCGCGCTGGCCATCGACAGCGGCCGGCTGCACGGCCGCAGCTTCTTCCGGGTCGCCATCTTCCTGCCGTACGCCGTCCCGGCCGTCGTCGCCACCCTGATGTGGGGCTTCATGTACGGCAACCGGTTCGGCCTGGTCGGCAACATCAACGACGCGTTCGGGGTGTCGCTGCCCGACCCGCTCAGCCCCGACCTGGTGCTGCTGTCCATCGGCAACATCGTGACCTGGGAGTTCGTCGGCTACAACATGGTCATCTTCTACTCGGCGCTACGGGTCGTGCCCACCTCGCTCTACGAGGCCGCCGAGGTCGACGGCGCCGGCCAGGTGCGGGTCATCCGGTCGATCAAACTGCCGGCCATCCGGGGCGCCCTGGTCATCGCCACCATCTTCTCGATCATCGGCAGCTTCCAGCTGTTCAACGAACCGAGCATCCTGCAGCACCTGGCACCGAACGCGATCACCACGTACTTCACCCCCAACCTGTACGCGTACTCGCTGAGCTTCTCCGGCCAGCAGTACAACTACTCGGCCACGGTGGCCATCGTGATGGGCCTGATCACCATGGCGATCGCGTACGTCGTCCAACTGCGCGGCATGCGGGAAGGACGCTGATGTCCGACACCGCGTCGAGCACCAACCGGGCCCGTCGGTCGGCCGGCAACCAGATCCGCCGGCCCCGTCGTAGTCTCGCCCTGACCACGCTGACCGGCATCGTGCTGATCTACAGCCTGATCCCGCTCGCGTGGCTGCTGATCAACGCCACCAAGTCGCAGCAGGGCCTGTTCTCCTCGTTCGGTCTGTGGTTCGCCGACGACTTCGCCCTGTGGGACAACGTCGTCGACACGCTCACCTACGACGGCGGGATCTTCCTTCGTTGGCTCGGCAACACCCTGCTGTACGTGGTGGCCGGTGCCGGCGGCGCCACCCTGCTCGCCACCCTCGGCGGGTACGGGCTGGCCAAGTTCGACTTCGTCGGCCGCAAGGCGGTCTTCGCGATCGTCATCGGCGCGGTCGCCGTGCCCGGCACCGCGCTGGCCGTGCCGACCTTCCTGATGTTCAGCCAGCTCGGCCTGACCAACACCCCGTGGGCGGTGATCATTCCGTCGCTGATCACCCCGTTCGGGCTCTACCTGATGTGGACCTTCGCCGCCGAGGCGATCCCGGACGAGTTGCTGGAAGCCGCCCGCTGCGACGGCGCGGGGGAGTTCCGCACCCTGTTCCAGATCTGCCTGCCGCTGCTCGCCCCCGGCATCGTCACGGTGCTGCTGTTCAGCATGGTCGCCACCTGGAACAACTACTTCCTGCCGCTGATCATGCTCAAGGACCCGGACTGGTACCCGCTGACGCTGGGCCTCAACGCCTGGAACGCCCAGGCCGCGACGGCCGGCGGCCAGCCGGTGTTCCACCTCGTCATCACCGGGTCGCTACTGACCATCCTGCCGCTGCTGGCGGCATTCCTGCTCCTGCAGCGCTACTGGCAGTCGGGTCTGGCCGCCGGCAGCGTCAAGGAGTAACCGCACCCATCACCTGTGAAAGGGACATCATGAAAGGCACCCCACTGCGGGCCGTCGCTGTCGCTGCGGCAGCCGCCCTCGCCCTGACCGGTTGTGGCTCCGGCGACGACTCCGACTCGGCGGCCGGCGGCGAGCAGGGTTCCGCCGCCGACGTGCAGGCCGCCCTAGACGCCGGCGGCGAACTGACCGTCTGGGCGTGGGAACCGACGCTGACCGAGGTCGTCACCGCCTTCGAGGCCGCCTACCCGAACGTCAAGGTGAACCTGGTCAACGCCGGCACCGGCAACGACCAGTACACCGCCCTGCAGAACGCCATCGCCGCCGGCGACGGTCTGCCAGACGTCGCACAGATCGAGTACTACGCGCTGCCGCAGTTCGCCCTCGCCGAGTCGGTCGCCGACCTGACCGGGTACGGCGCCGCCGACCTCGCCGACACCTTCACCCCCGGCCCGTGGTCGTCGGTGAACACCGGCGGCGGCATCCACGGCCTGCCGATGGACTCCGGCCCGATGGCGCTGTTCTACAACAAGGAGGTCTTCGACCGCCACGGCGTCGAGGTGCCGGCCACCTGGGACGAGTACGTCGAGGCCGCCCGCACGCTGCACGCGGCCGACCCGCAGGTGTACATCACCAACGACGTCGGTGACGCCGGCTTCACCACCAGCCTCATTTGGCAGTCCGGCGGCCAGCCGTTCCAGGTCGACGGCACCTCGGTGGCGATCGACTTCACCGACGACGGCTCGGCCCGCTTCGCCGACACCTGGCAGCAGCTGATCAGCGAGGACCTGCTGGCCCCGGTCAGCTCCTGGAGTGACCAGTGGTACCAGGGCCTGGCCAACGGCACCATCGCCAGCCTCGCCACCGGCGCCTGGATGCCGGCCAACCTGATGTCCGGGGTCGCCGACGGCACCGGCAAATGGCAGGTCGCCCCGCTGCCGCAGTGGGAGGCCGGCAGCAACGCCAGCGCGGAGAACGGCGGCAGTTCGCTGGCCATCCCGGCGAAGGCCGCCAACAAGGCGCTGGCGTACGGGTTCATGAGCTACGCCAACGCCGGTGACGGCGTCAAGATCCGGGTCGACGGCGGCGCCTTCCCGGCCACCACCGCCGAACTGCAGTCCCCGGAGTTCCTGGCCACCGAGTTCCCGTACTTCGCCGGGCAGCAGGCCAACCAGATCTTCGCCGAATCGGCCGGCAACGTCGTCGACGGCTGGTCCTACCTGCCGTTCCAGGTGTACGCCAACAGCGTGTTCAACGACACCGTCGGGCAGGCGTACGTGTCGGACACGCCGCTGGCCGACGCGCTGGCCTCATGGCGGGACACCTGCGCCACGTACGGCACCGACCAGGGTTTCACCGTCAGCTGACGACACACGACGACCCGGTTCCGCCGATGTCGGCGGAACCGGGCCGCCGGGTGTTCCACCCTTTGCCTGACACCCTGACACTCGAGGAGAAACAGAAGTGGCATTCGGCGTCGACTACCGCTGGTTGCGCTGGCCGGGCAACGCCGGTCCCCGGATCGGCTTCGGTGCCGACTACAACCCCGAGCAGTGGCCCCGGCAGGTCTGGGACGACGACGTGGCGGCGATGCGCGCCGCCGGGGTGAACATCGTCTCGCTGGCCATCTTCTCCTGGGCACGACTGCAGCCCGGCCCCGGCGAGTTCGACTTCGACTGGCTCGACGACATCATGGACCTGCTGCACCGCAACGGGATCGCCGTCGACCTGGCCACCGCGACCGCGTCACCGCCGCCGTGGCTGACCACCGCACACCCGGAGATCCTGCCGGTCGACCGGCACGGCGCGACCCTCTGGCCCGGCGGCCGGCAGCACTGGCGGCCCACCTCGCCGGTCTTCCGCGGGTACGCGTTGCGCCTGGTCCGGGCGATCGCGGACCGCTACCGCGACCACCCGGCGTTGACCGCCTGGCACGTCTCCAACGAACTCGGCTGCCACAACGTGTACGACTTCTCCGACGACGCCGCCGAGGCGTTCCGGGCCTGGCTGCGGGCCCGCTACGGCGACGTCGACATGCTCAACCATGCCTGGGGCACCGCGTTCTGGTCCCAGCGGTACACCGACTTCGCCCAGGTACTGCCGCCCAGGCAGGCCGCGTCGTACCCGAACCCGACCCAGCAGCTGGACTTCAAACGGTTCTCCTCCGACGCGCTGCGCGACTACCTGCGGGCCGAACGCGACATCCTGCGCGAGGCGACCCCGGATGTGCCGGTCACCACCAACTTCATGGTGATGGGGGAGAGCGCCGCGATGAACTACGCCGACTGGGCGGCCGAGGTGGACTTCGTCGCCAACGACCACTACGTGCACCCGGGCCCGCAGGCGCTCGACGAACTGTCGTTCTCCGCGAACCTGACCGGCAACCTGGCCGGCGGGCGCCCCTGGTTCCTGATGGAACACTCCACCAGCGCGGTCAACTGGCAGCCGATCAACCTGGCCAAGCGCGCCGGTGAACTGGCGCGCGACTCGTTGACCCACGTCGCGCACGGTGCTGACGCGGTGTGCTTCTTCCAGTGGCGCCAGTCCGCCGCCGGTGCGGAGAAGTACCACTCGGCGATGCTGCCGCACGCCGGCTCCGACAGCGACCTGTTCCGCTCCGTCGCCGCGCTCGGGGCGACGCTGACCGACCTGGCCGGTGTCGCCGGCACCGCGCGTACCCCGGCGCGGGCGGCGATCCTGTTCGACTGGGAGTCGTGGTGGGCCTGCGAGCAGGACTCCCACCCGACGTCGCGGCTACGCTACCGGCAGGAGGCGCTCGACTGGTACTCGGCGTTCCTCGCGCTCGGCATCCGGGTGGACGTGGTGCCGGTCGGCACCGACCTGGCCGGCTACGACCTGGTGGTCGCCCCGATCCTGCACCTGGTGCCGGCGGCGCTCGCCGACCGGCTGCGCGCCTACGTCGCCGGCGGCGGGCACCTGGTCGCCACCTACTTCTCCGGGATCGTCGACCAGCACGACCACATCTGGCTGGGCGGCTACCCGGGTGCGTTGCGGGACCTGCTCGGCATCCGGATCGAGGAGTTCGGCCCGCTGCCCGACGGGGAACGGGTGCTGCTGGACTCCGGTGCCACCGGTGAGCTGTGGACCGACCGGATCACGGTGACCGACCCGGACGTCACCGTGCTGGCCACCTACCGCGCCGGTGAGTACGCCGGCCGCCCGGCGATCACCCGCCGGACCGTCGGTGCCGGTTCGGCCGGGTACGTCTCGACCCGGCTCGGCCCGACCGGGCTGGTCGATGTGCTGGCGCGGTTCGCCGAGGCGGCCGGGGTGACCAGCGAACTACCTGAGCCGCTGCGCGGTCGGGTCGAGTTGGCCGTCCGTGACGAGCACTGGTTCCTGATCAACCGGACCGACGACGAGGTGTCGCTGGCCGAGGTGCCCGGCACGCCGCTGATCGGCTCGGCGCAGTCGTTGCCGGCCCGTGCGGTGACGGTCCGGGTCGTGCCCGCTGCGGCTACCTGACCGGCGGGGCGGTGCTGTCGCGTACCACCAGCCGGGTCGGCACCAGGGTGGTGCCGGTCTGTGCGGTGCCGGTGCGGACCTGCTGCAGCGCCGCTTCGACGCAGCGGCGGCCGACCTCGGCGAAGTCCTGGTGGACGGTGGTCAGCGGCGGGATGAAGGAGCCGGCCTCGGCGATGTCGTCGAAGCCGACGACGCTGATGTCGCGGGGCACCACCCTGCCCCGTTCGTGCATGGCCCGCAGCACCCCGAGCGCCATCTGGTCGTTGGCGACGAACACCGCGGTGCAGTCTGGCTCGTCGGCCAGGTCGAGGCCGATCCGATGGCCGGCCTCGGCCGACCAGTCGCCCCGGCGCAGCGGCGGCACCTCCCGACCGGCGTCGACCAACGCGGCCCGCCAGGCGGCGGAGCGCCGTTCGCCGGCGTAGGACTCCTGCGGCCCGGCGACGTGCCACACCGTACGGTGGCCCAGGTCGAGCAGGTGCCGTACGGCCTGCCGGGTGCCGTCGGCCTGGTTGGTGTCGACGACGCGGTATCGCTCGCCGGCGTCGGAGTCGACCACCACCACGTGCACGTCGGGTGGCAGCAGCACGGTGCTGGCGTCCAGCAGATGCACTTCCATGATCACGATGACGGCGTCGACCGCCAGTTCGCCCAGCCGGGTGAAGGCGCCGAGCACCCGGTCGTGGGTGGGGGCGGCGACCGGGATCAGCGTGATCACGTAGCCCTCGCGGGCCGCGTGGGTGGCGATCGCCTCGACGGTACGGCTGTTGCCGGTGGTGGACAGCGTGAAGGTGATGACGCCGATGGTGCGGAACTCGCCGTACTTCAGGGCGCGGGCGGCGCTGTTGGGCCGGTAGCCGAGCTCCCGCATCGCGGCGATCACCTGGTCGCGGGTGGTGGCGACGACACCGGGATGACCGGTGGAGACCCGGGACACCGTCTGTGCGGAGACGCCGGCCAACCTGGCCACGTCGGCCATCGAGACCCGGCGGCGGTGCGCCCGGGGGCGGTCGGACCCGGGCACCGCCGGCTCGGCCGCCTGCAGCGGCTCCGTCGCGTCTCGGGCCGGCTCGGGCCGGATCGGGCTCATCGGCGTCGGCTCCTTCCTGATGGTCCGGCCACGCGGTGGTGTCGATGGTCCGGCCAGGCGATGGTCTCGCCTGGGGCTGGCCGCGCCGGTAGCCGGAACGACACTATCAGCGCCAATCATGTTTACGTAAACATCCGCGATGGACTTCCACACTCGACCCGGACCGGCCGGGGCGGCGATGATGGCGGCATGCTGTTGTCCGCACCCCGCGCGTTGCTGCTCGACTTCGGCGGCGTCCTCGTCGACGCCCCCTCCCTGTCATCACAGCTGACCAGGCTGGTCGGCCGGCTACGGGACCTGACCGGCGGGGCGTTGCCCGCCGAACGGATCACCCGGGCGCTGACCGACGGACAGCGCGAGTACGCCGCCTGGCGTGACCGCGTCGGCGAGCAGCCTCGCCCCCGGGAGTACAGCCACCTGCAGGTCTGGCAGGAGTTCATCACCAGGGACTGGCCGGAGGCCGCCCGTGACGCGGTGCTGGCCGAGGCGACCTCGCTGAGTTACGAGTGGACCCGGCGACCGGACTGGGCGGTACGCCCCGGCGTCCCCGAGGCGCTGACCACAGCCGCCGACGCCGGACTGCCGTTGGCGATCGTCAGCAACACACTGTGCGGCGCCGCGCACCGTGACTTTCTCGCCGAGGTGGGTCTCGGTGACCGGTTCGCCGTGCAGATCTACAGCGACGAGGCCGGCGTGCGTAAACCCAATCCGGAGGTGGCCTGGCTGGCGGCCGAGGCGGTCGGGGTGCCGGTCGGTCAGTGCTGGTTCGTCGGTGACAGTCGGGCTCGGGACATCCCGTGTGCCCGACGGGCCGGTGCCGGTGCGGCCGTACTGATGGTCTCTGCGCGCACCGACCGGGAGCCGGGGCTACCGGACGGAACGCCGGACGCGACTGTCGACGACGGACACGGGCTGCGCCGGCTGCTCGAACGGTCGATGTAGTCGACGGCGGTCTCCACGGCCGGGAGGGTTCCGATCAGCGACCGACCGGTGTGCGCCGGTACGGGCGAGGGGACCGGGATCCCGCCGGCCACCTCGGTGGCCTACCGCTGTCCGGGCCGATGGCGTCGACCTCGACACGCGGCACTGCGGTGTGTCGTCTTCAAAGTTTGTTCCTGCTGCTCAACGGCGGTGTGGGCCGGTGATGGCGGGCCTTTACCGTGGTAAATCCATTGCGGGATAAGCCTTTTGCTTCGTGTGTCCTTCTGGATGAGAACTTTGACCTGCTACAACGGAACAACTCTATTGTGGAAGTCTTGCAATCTTTTTGGGCGAAACGGTGGCGCTTGGGTAATTTTCCGTGCACAGTGTTCTCATGAGCGACAGCGGACCTGATGGCGGGTACTTCTGGTGCCTTCGCCATCAGCGCGTGGAGTCCGGGGCGGACCTGTGTGCCGCCAAGTACCGGCTCGGTCCCTACAACTCGAAGGCCGAAGCTGAGCAGGCGCTGCAGCGGGTGTCGGAGCGCAACGAGGAGTGGAAAGCCGAGGACGCCCGCTGGACTGGGGAGGAGAGCTAGGCCGGTCCGGCCCGCACCTTGAGCTGGATCCCGGAGACTCCGCTGTCTCCGAAGGAGACAAATCCACGGAAAGTCCGCAAGGAGGAGAAAGACATGGTTGTTGGCACAAGCGCCACGACCCGCCCTGCCACCCGGCGGGCGTCGAGCACCGGCACTTCGTCGAGAGCGACATCCGCGCGGTCGACCGGCGCGGCTAAACGCACCTCGACCACGGCGGCGAAGAACACGGCCGCCGCGAAGAAGGCCAGCCCGGCCACGAAGAAGGCCAGCGTCGCGAAGAAGGCCAGCGCCGCGAAGAAGGCCAGCCCGGCCACGAAGAAGACGACCTCGGCGGCGAAGAACACGGCCGCCGCGAAGAAGTCGACCGCGACCAAGAAGTCGACCGTCGGGAAAAAGACCAGTTCGGCCCGCAAGACCACGACGGCGGCGGCGAAGAAGACCAGTCCGGCCCGCAAGACCACGACGGCCCGTAAGACCGCACCAGCGAAGAAGGCGACCGCCACGGCGCCGGCCACCAAACGGACCACCGCGAAGTCCACGACGAAGTCCACGACGGCCAGGAAGACCACCGCGACAAGCACAGCCGGCAAGCGGACGGCCGCCGCGAAGAACTCGGCGAAGTCCACCCCGGCGAAGGGCACCACCGGGCGGGCCGACAAGAAGATCGCATCGGCGGTGAAACGTACGGGCGGTCGGATGTTGAAGGCCACCTCACCGAAGAACACGACGCCCGCGCAGCGGGGCACCGGCAAGAAGGCGGCGGCCAGCAAGACGACCGCGAAGAAGACCACCAAGAAGGCGGGTACGCAGACCGCCCGCAAGGCCGGCCGCTGACCCGGCCCGGAAACCGACGCCGATCGGGGCGGCCGCCGGCGTACCGCCGAGGTGGGTTGGGCGGTCCCTGGCCGCAAGCTGCTAGGAATGGTCTGTGCCGGTCCCACGCCTGAAAGCGCCCCGTATCGACTTCGGCGCGCTGCGCCGCGACCTGGAACTGCCCACCCGGTTCCCGCCCGCGGCGCAGCGCGTGGCGGACGACGCCGTGTCCGGCGGCCCGCTGCCGGACACCGACCTCACCGACGTCCCGTTCGTGACTCTCGACCCGCCCGGGTCGCGTGACCTGGACCAGGCGATGTGCCTGACCCGCCGATCCGGCGGCGGCTACCAGGTGCGGTACGCCATCGCAGAC
The DNA here is from genome assembly GCF_048060115.1 of Micromonospora sp. LOL_023. Lineage (NCBI taxonomy): Bacteria > Bacillati > Actinomycetota > Actinomycetes > Micromonosporales > Micromonosporaceae > Micromonospora > Micromonospora sp. LOL_023. The sequence continues at coordinate 27,386 of NZ_JBHMIM010000025.1, read as the reverse complement.
GTGGCCCGGTTCGTCCCCGACGACGGCCCGCTGCACGCCGAGACGTGGCGCCGTGGTCAGACCATCTACCTGCCCGACGGCAACATCCCGCTGCACCCGCGTAGCCTGAGCGAAGGCGCGGCGAGCCTGCTGCCCGACGCCGTACGGCCCGCCGTCGTGTGGACTCTCGACCTGGCCGCCGACGGCGCGCTCACCGATACCCGACTGCAGCGCGCCCGTGTCCGCAGCCGCGCCCAACTCGACTATCCGACGGCGCACGCCGCGTTGACCGCCGGGCGGCTCGCCGAACTCGCCGAACCGATCGCGCTGCTGCCGGAGATCGGCGCGCTGCTGGCCGGCCGGGCAGCCGGTCGCGGTGCGGTCGCCCTGCCGCTGCCGGAACAGGACGTCGAGCCGCACGACGGCGGCTGGCGGCTGATCCTGCGTCCACAGCTGCCGATCGAGGAACACAACGCGCAGATCTCGCTGCTCACCGGGATGGCCGCCGCCGACATCATGCTCCGCACCGGCGTCGGCCTGCTGCGTACCATGCCGGCGCCGCAACCATCGGCGGTGGCCCGGCTGCGCTCGGCCGCGCACGCCCTCGGGATCTGGTGGCCGCCGGGCGCGGCCGTCGGCGACGTCACCGGCGGGGTCGACGCGGCGCAACCGCGCGGCGCGGCGTTCCTCGACCACGCCGCCGAACTGCTGCGCGGTGCCCGCTACACCGCCTTCTCCGGCGCGGCACCCGCCGAGTCCGGACACGGCGGCGTCGGCGCGCCGTACGCCCATGTCACCGCGCCGCTGCGGCGGTTGGCCGACCGGTACGCGACCGAGGTCTGCCTGGCGGCGGTGGCCGGGCACGCGGTGCCGGCATCGGTGGCTCAGGCGCTGCCCCGGCTGCCCGAGGTGATGGCCGGCACCGACCGGATCGCCTCGGCGGCGAGGCGATCCGCGATCGACCTGACCGAGGCGGTGCTGCTGCGTGACCGGGTCGGCGAGGAGTTCGACGTCGCCGTGCTCGACGCAGACCCGGGCACCGCGAAACGGGCGCCACGGGGCACCGTCGCGCTCGACGACCCGGCGGTGATCGCCCGGTGCTCCGGGGCACCGCCGGTCGGGGAACGGGTCCGGGTCCGACTGGTCACCGCCGACCCGGCGAGCCGCCGGGTGCTGTTCCGCTACCCGGCGACCGACCCGGGCCAGGAGCAGTAGTCGCTGGTGAATGTGGTGGTCCGCGTCACGGACCGGCCCGTACCGCCCGCGCGTAGGCGAGGATGAACCGATGGGATACGACGCCAGCACACTGCCCGACGTCACCGGCCTGACGGTCGGCATCATCGGTGGCACCGGCGACCAGGGGCGGGGCCTGGCGTACCGGTTCGCCCTCGCCGGCCAGCCGGTACGCATCGGCTCGCGCGACGGGACCCGCGCGGCCACCGCCGCCGCCGAGATCGCCGCCCTGCCCGGGGTACCCGCCGGCGGGATCAGCGGTGGTGCCAACGACGAGGTGGCCGCCGGCTCCGACGTGGTGATCGTCGCGGTGCCCTGGGAGGGGCACGAGGCGACCGTCGCCGCCCTGCGCGCCCCCCTCACCGGCAAGATCGTGGTCGACTGCGTCAACCCGATCGGCTTCGACAAGCAGGGCCCGTACGCGTTGCCGGTGGCGCAGGGCAGCGCCGCGCAGCAGGCCGCCGCGCTGCTACCCGAATCCCGGGTCTGCGCGGCGTTCAACCACGTCAGCGCGCCGTTGCTGGCCGACCCGGCGATCGAGCGGATCGACCTGGACGTGCTGATCTGCGCCGAGGACCGCGACGCCGCCACGGTGGTGGCCGCCCTGGCCGCCCGGATCTCCGGAATGCGCGGCATCTACGCCGGCCGGCTGCGCAACGCGCATCAGGTGGAGGCGTTCACCGCCAACCTGATCGCGATCAACCGGCGGTACAAGACGCACTCCGGGGTACGGGTCACCGAGGTGTGACGGCTCAGAAGGTGTGCTCGGTCGACGGGAACCGGCCGTCGCGGACGTCGTCGGCGTACCGGCGGGTCGCGTCGGCGAGCACCCCGGCCAGGTCGGCGTACGTCTTGACGAAACGCTGCATCGGGCCGGACCGCATCCCGGCCATGTCCTGCCAGACCAGCACCTGCGCGTCGGTCTCCGGTCCGGCGCCGATCCCGACGGTCGGCACCGGCAGGTCATGGGTGATCCGCTTGGCGACCACCCCCGGCACCATCTCCAGCACCACCGCGAACGCGCCCGCCTCGGTGACCGCGTGCGCGTCGGCGAGCACCTCGTCGGCGGCGTCGCCCCGGCCCTGCACCCGGTAGCCGCCGATGGTGTGCTCCCGCTGCGGAGTGAACCCGATGTGCGCCATCACCGGGATGCCGGCACCGGTCAGCGCGGCGATCTGGTCGGCGACCCGCCGGCCGCCCTCCAGCTTGACCGCGCCGCAGCCGCCTTCCTTCATGAACCGCACCGCGGTCCGCAGGGCCTGGGTCGGCCCTTCCTCGTACGAGCCGAACGGCAGGTCCGCGACGACCAGCGCGCCCCGGGTGGCCCGCACCACGGCCCGCACCAGCGGCAGCAACTCGTCGACGGTGATCGGCACGGTCGTCTCGTGTCCGAAGACGTTGTTCGCCGCCGAGTCGCCGACCAGCAGCACCGGGATCCCTGCCTGGTCGAAGATCGCGGCGGTGTACTGGTCGTACGAGGTGAGCATCGCCCACCGTTCGCCGCGTTCCTTGGCGGCGATCAGGTCGCGGGTGCGGACCCGGCGACTCACCGGTCCGCCGTACAACGCGACCGACTCGGCGGGCTGGGCGTGGTCGGCACCCGGCATCGACTGGGACATCGTCGTCTCCTCTCACCCTCGAGGCCGCGGTCGCGGTCCCCGGGGTACGTCACCGATGGTGCCATCGGCGGCACCGCCGCGGAGAGGCTTCAGTGCAGGAATTCACACCTCGCCCATGGCGGCTGCCGGGATCGCGCCGACCGGTCATCGGTCGCCGGGCTCGCGCCACCGGTTGGTGATCGGCAGCCGCCGGTCCCGACCGAACGCCTTGATGGAGATCTTGGTGCCGGGCGCGGACTGGCGCCGCTTGTACTCGGCGAGGTCGACCATTCGCAGCACCCGGTCGACGAGTTCGGGCTCGTGCCCGGCGGCGATCAGGTCGTCACGGCCGGCGTCGCCGTCGATGTATCCGGTGAGCACCTCGTCGAGGATCGCGTAGTCGGGCAGCGAGTCGGTGTCCAACTGTCCCGGGCGTAGCTCCGCGCTCGGCGGTTTGGCAATCGAGTTCTCCGGGATCGGTGGCTCCTCGCCGCGCCGGGCCGCGTCGGAGTTGCGCCACTCGGCGAGTCGCCAGGCCAACGACTTCCACACGTCCTTGATCGGGTTGAAACCGCCGACCGAGTCGCCGTACAGGGTGGAGTAACCGACCGCGAGTTCGCTCTTGTTGCCGGTGGTCAGCACCAGATGGCCCTCCTGGTTGGACAACGCCATCAGGATCACCCCACGCACCCGGGCCTGCAGATTCTCCACCGCCAACCCGGAGAGCGAGATGTTGGCCAGGAACGGGTCGACCATCGGCTGGATCGGTTCCACCCGGTAGTCCAACCCGGTCCGCTTGGCCAACTCGGCGGCGTCGGACCGGGAATGCTCGGAGGAGAACTGGCTGGGCAGGGAGACCCCGACGACCTGGTCGGCGCCGAGCGCGTCGACCGCGATCGCCGCGACGACCGACGAGTCGATGCCACCGGACAGACCCAGCACCACCGAGGAGAAGCCGTTCTTGCGTACGTAGTCGCGGAGCCCCAGCACCAGCGCGGACCAGATCTCCGCCTCGGTGCTCAGCGGCTCGGCGAGCCCGCCGGTGGCCAGCGCATCGGCCGGGGCGGCCGACGGCGAATCGCTCACCACCACCCGGTCGACGCCCATCTCGTCGGTGACGTCGGTGCCGGCGGTGGCCTGCGGGCCGGCCGTGACGTCCTGGACCGGCGAGTCGGCGGCGGGCAGCTCCAGGTCGTGCAGCAGCAGATGCTCGACGAACTGCGGCGCGCGGGCCAACAGCGTGCCGTCGGCGGCGACGATCATCGAGTCGCCGTCGAAGACCAGCTCGTCCTGGCCGCCGACCAGATTGACGTACGCCACGGTGGCGCCAGCCTCGGCGGCCCGGCGGCGGACCAGCGGCAGCCGGGCGTCGTCCTTGTCCAGCTCGTACGGCGACCCGTTGACCGTGACGACCAGGCCGACGCCGGCCCGGCGGGCGGCGGTGAACGGGCCGCCGGCCTGCCACATGTCCTCACAGATGGTCAACGCAACGTCCACCCCGCCGACCCGGACGACGGTCAGCGCGGTGCCCGGCACGAAGTAGCGGTCCTCGTCGAAGACGCCGTAGTTGGGCAGGTGGTGCTTGAAGTACGTGGCCACCACGGCACCGCCGTGCAGCACCGCCAGGGCGTTGCGCGGCCCGCGGCCCGGGTCGGCTTCGGAGCTGATCGCGGCCGGTCCGTCCGCGTCGAGGTAGCCGACCAGCACCGGCACCTCACCGAAACCGTCGGCGGCCAGCTCGGCGGCGAGCCGGCGTATCCCGGCGCGGGCGGCTACGACGAAGGACTCCCGGAACACCAGGTCCTCCACCGGATAGCCGGTCAGCATCATCTCCGGGAAGACGATCAGTTGGCCGCCGGCGTCCACCGCGGCGCGGGTGAAGTCACGAACCATCCGGGCGTTGCCCGGCAGGTCGCCAACGATGGGATTGACCTGGGCGAGAGCGATGCGCAGCGTTGGCATTGGCCTATCTTGCCCGAGCCGGGTCGCGACCAATCGCGGTACGCGACCGGAGTCACTTACGCGGTGGGGTCACAGCTCGGCCGGGTCACTGCTGACCAGCTGATCACCGTACGGCCAACTGCTGGTGCGACCCGGTCACGATGCATTATTGTCCCCTTTCATGCCGCTTGGTGCTAGCGCGCCGGAAGAGGGTGGGTTGCGCCCTGGCCCCGCGAGGTGGGTGACCGGAGCGGTCCCGTAACGTCGGTGTAACGAGGTCGGGAAAGACTGGGCAGCTCAGGTGGGAGCCGACAGCACCTGGTCCTGCGTTGGAGGGCACCAGCGCGGAGAATGGAACCGGTCCGGGCAGACCAGTGTCACGAGGGGTAGACGTGGACCGTCAGCAGGAGTTCGTGCTCCGCACCTTGGAGGAGCGCGACATCCGTTTCGTTCGGTTGTGGTTCACCGACGTGCTCGGCACGCTCAAGAGCGTCTCGGTCGCGCCGGCTGAGCTTGAGGCAGCATTCGAAGAAGGCATCGGCTTCGACGGATCGGCGATCGAGGGCTTCGCCCGGGTCTTCGAATCCGATATGGTGGCTATGCCCGATCCCACCACATTCCAGGTGTTTCCTTTCGAGGGCGGCGTCAGCGGGGAAAGCGCCCGGATGTTCTGCGACATCCTGCTCCCCGACGGCACCCCGTCCTGGGCCGACCCGCGGCACGTGCTGCGCCGCGCGCTGTCGCGCGCGGCGGAAAAAGGCTTCACCTTCTACACCCACCCCGAGATCGAGTTTTTCCTCCTGGAAAGCAGCCCCACCGACGGCTCCACCCCGGCGCCGGTCGACTCCGGCGGCTACTTCGATCACACCACCCACGCGGTGGCCCGCGACTTCCGCCGCCAGGCGGTCCTCGCCCTGGAACGTATCGGCATCTCGGTCGAGTTCAGCCACCACGAGGTGGCCCCCGGCCAGCAGGAGATCGACCTGCGCTACGCCGACGCGCTGACCACCGCCGACAACATCATGACCTTCCGGCACGTGGTCAAGGAGGTCGCCCTGTCGCACGGCGTCGCCGCGACCTTCATGCCCAAGCCCTTCACCGACCAGCCCGGCAGCGGCATGCACACCCACCTGTCGCTGTTCGAGGGCGAACGCAACGCCTTCCACGACGCCAGCGACCCGATGAAGATCTCCAAGGTCGCCAAGGCCTTCATCGCCGGGCTGCTGGTGCACGCCCGCGAGTACACCGCGGTGACCAACCAGTGGGTCAACTCCTACAAGCGGCTGTTCCCGCAGGCGCTGCCGGACCGGATCACCGAATCCCCGGCGTACGTGTGCTGGGGCCACCTCAACCGGTCCGCGCTGGTGCGGGTCCCCGCGTACGGCAAGCCGAACTCGGCCCGCGTCGAGGTCCGCTCGCTGGACTCGGCGACCAACCCGTACCTGGCCTTCGCGGTGATGCTCGGCGCCGGACTCAAGGGCATCGAGGAGGGCTACGAGCTACCGCCCGGTTCCGAGGACGACGTCTCGGCGTTGTCCTCCGCCGAACGCAAGGCGATGGGGTACGAATCGTTGCCGGAGAACCTCTCCGAGGCCATCGAGGTGATGGCGAGTTCGGAGCTGATCGCCGAGGTGCTCGGCGAGCACGTCTTCGACTTCTTCCTGCGCAACAAGCGCTCCGAATGGGAGCAGTACCGCCGCGAGGTCACCCCGTACGAACGTCGCCGCTACCTCGGCGCGCTCTGATCGGGCTGGCTCCGCCACGCTATCGTCCCTTCCGACGCTCGCCGCCCCCGCGGCGACCCGATCGGGAGGAACGTGCGTGCTGGAGGATCTGCTCACCGGAGCTTGGCAGAGCATCATCTTCGGAGCGGTCGGCGTCGCTCTGATGGCGGCCGGCTTCATGGTGGTCGACTGGCTCACCCCTGGAAAGCTGCGTGAGCTGATCTGGGTGCAGCGCAACGGCAACGCGGCGCTGCTACTCGCCGCCAACCAGCTCGGCGTCGCCGGCATCGTCTTCACCGCGATCCTGACGAGCTACCCGTCGTTCTCCAAAGGACTCGCCTCGACGATCCTCTTCGGAATTATCGGGCTCGGCATCATGGCGTTGGCCTTCGCGGTTCTCGACTGGTTGACCCCCGGCCGGCTCGGCGCGGTGATCTGCTCCGACGAGCCGCACCCCGCCGCCCGGGTCAGCGCCGCGTCGCACTTCGGTGCCGCCCTGATCGTCTGCGCCTGCATCTCCTGAGCCGGTGCGGCCGGCGGTCAGCGCACCGCCGGCCACACCGTCAGAGTGCCGGCCGCCGGGTCCAACGCGGCCGGCACACCCAGGCCGACGCTGCGTGGCGACCTGCCGTGCCCGAGCGGCAGCCCGCCCAGCACCGGTACGCCGAGGTCCCCCAGCCGGTCGGCGAGTACAGCGGCGACGTCCACCCCGTGCCAGTCGGCGCAGTCGGTGAACTGGCCGACTGCGACCCCGGCCAGGTGCTCCAGCACGCCGGCCCGGCGCAATTCGGTGAGCAGCCGGTCCACCCGGTACGGCGGCTCACCGATCTCCTCGATCAGCAGGATCGCTCCGGTCAGGTCCGGCAGGTCGGCGGTGCCCACCGAGGCCGCGAGCACGGTCAGGTTGCCGCCGAGCAGGGTGCCGTCGGCCCGTGTACGGTCGCCAACCAGGCACCTCGCCACAGCGCCAGGTGCAGCGCGGTGATGTCGGAGTAGCCGCACATCACCTTCGGATCCCGGCGTACTGCCGCCATGTCCAGCAGGTCCACCACCCGCTGGGTGCCGTAGCCGCCCCGGGCGCAGACAATGCCGCGTACCGCCGGGTCGGCGAACGCCTCGGCGAGATCGGTGGCCCGCTGCCGGTCGGTGCCGGCCAGGTAGCCGTGCCGGCCCAGTGCGTGCCGGCCCAACCGGGGCCGCAGCCCCCAGCCGGCCAGCACGGCCATGTCAGCGGCCGGGCGACGCGGCCGGCGCGAAGACGATCCTGGCACCGGAGCAACCCACGAGGGGCGCTCCGGCGCCAGGACCTTCCGGGGGGTCAGGTGCCGTCCGGCGACTGGGCAGCTTCCGGCTTGTCGTCCGCACCGCCCATCAGGCCGCCACGGCCCGGACCGCCGCCGCGTCCGGAGCCGGCGAGCACCCCTTCGTCGTACGCCTTGAGCACCGCGTCGGCCTCGGCCTGGGTGAGCTTTCCGTCGGCGACTGCGGCGTCGAGCCGCTTCTGCAGTGCCGCCTGCCGGCCAGCCGTCCCCTCCGGCCGCTCTCCGCGTTCAGGCCGGTCACCGGCCCTCTCCTCACGGATGTTCTCCAGGGCAGCGGTGACGTCGTCGGCGGAGACGCCGAGTTCCGCGGCCAGCGCCTCGGCCATTTCGGTCATCTTCGCCGCCTGACGCTCAGCGCCGGTCGATTCGTCGGCACTGGCGCTAGCGCTCGGTTCGGCGCCCTCCTGAGCGGAGGCGATGGTCGGCGCCGCGATCCCGACGGTGAGCACACCCGCCGCAGCCAGACCCGCGAGCGCCCGCCTTTTCGTGAGCCTTCTAGACAAGTCGAACCTCCGAATGTCGTCTCGATGTGGTGCGGTGACCTGACCGATGGTGCCCGGCCGCACTGAACGCAACCCCTGCCGAAGCTGTCAACGAACTGGGAATCCGGCCAGCTCGAGGCGGCCCTGCGCGGGCCCGCCGAGTCCACCGCGTCGGTATCCGCGCGTCGGCGGCTATGCCTCGTCGCGGCGGCCGCGCAGGTGCCAATCCTCCAGCACCGTCACCGATCTCCTACCGTCGCCAACCGGACACCCCGCCACAGCGCCAGGTGCAGCGCGGTGATGTCGCGGTAGCCGTACACCACCAGCGGATCCCGGCGTACTGCCGCCATGTCCAGCAGGTCTACCACCGACGCGAGATCATGGGAGGTTCCGGTCCGAGCGAGCAGATTTTACGAGTACGCAACCGTGAGCACGCAGGCACCACCTACGGTCACCGCCGCGACCGATTGGATAGCCTCGACACGTGGGCAGCGCTCTGGTGATCGAGAACGACCCGACCGACGACCTGCGACGGCTGGGGGAGTGGCTCGCCGAGGCCGGCCTGCCGACCCAGGTGCACCGCCCGTACGCAGACGACCCAGTGCCCGCCGACCCGGGCGGACACGCCGCGGTGATCGTCCTCGGTGGCCGTCCGTCCGCCGTTGGGCCAGAACCGGGCGCTGGCTGGTTGCCTGCTGTCGAAGGGCTGCTGCGCAAGGCAGTCCGGCAGCGGATTCCGACCCTCGCCATCGGGCTGGGTGCCCAACTGCTCGCCACCGCCCACGCCGGCACCGTCGAACGCAGCGCCGCCGGACCCGAGATCGGCCCGGCCCTGGTCGGCAAGCGGGACGCCGCCGGCACCGACCCGCTGTTCCGCTACGTGCCGCTCGCCCCGGACGTGCTGCAGTGGCACGTCGACGAGATCACCGAGTTGCCGCACGGTGCCGTGCTGCTGGCGGCCTCGACCCACTACCCGCACCAGGCGTTCCGGCTCGGGGACCGGGCCTGGGGGCTGCAGTTCCACATCGAATGCGACCGCGACATGATCAGCACCTGGGCGGCCGGAAGCACCATCCTGGCCGAGCTGCGACTGCCGGCCGACGTCGTCGTCGACGCCTGCGTCGAGGTGCTCGGCGAAATCGAGGACGTTTGGCAGCCGTTCGCCGCCCGGTTCGCCGCCCTCGCCCTCGGCCAACTGCCCGGCTCGGACGACTTCCGCCGGACCCTCCCCCTGCTCGGCGGTTAGGCCTCCGATGACCAGACCGACCAGCGCCACCGGTCGCCTCGCCCGCTACGGCTTCGACGTCAGCGGCACGGACACCGTCCGGGCCGCCGAGCTGCTCGGCCCGGACGGGCTCGGGCTGTGGGACGCGCAGGCACAGCAGCCGGTCGACGAACCGGCCGCCGAGCTGCTGACCGCGCTGTCCCGGGCCGCCGATCCCGACCTGGCGCTGCGGCAACTGCACCGGCTCGCCGAGGCGCAGCGGCGAGACCGCGCCGACACCGGTCCGCCGGTGATCGACGCCGTGTACGCCGACGCCGGGCTGCGCCGCCGGCTGGTCGCCGTCCTCGGTGCCTCGTCGAGCCTCGGTGACCATCTGGTCGCCAACCCCGACCAGTGGCAGGTGCTCGCTACCGGCCGGAACGGGGTCGCCCCCACCGCCGACGGCAGCCTCGACCCGGGATCGGCGACGCCCGAGGTGCGCGCTGGCGGGCCGGCGATCGCCGCGCTGCGCCGGGCGTACCGGCTGGCCCTGCTGCGGATCGCCGCCGCAGACCTGACCGGGGGCCGATGCCTGGAGCAGACGATGGCGGCGCTGTCCGCCCTGGCCGACGCCACGCTCGGCGCCGCCTACGACATCGCGGTCGCCGAACTGCCCGACGGCACGCCCCCGCCCCGGCTGGCAGTGGTCGCGATGGGCAAATGCGGTGGCGACGAGCTCAACTACGTCTCCGATGTGGACGTCATCTTCGTCGCCGCCGATGACGCCGACCTGACTGCCGCCACCACGGTGGCCACCCGGCTGATCCACATCTGTGGCCTGGTGGCCTGGCCGGTGGACGCCGCCCTGCGGCCCGAAGGCAGCCGTGGACCCCTGGTCCGTACCCTGGGCAGCCACCTCGCCTACTACCAGCGCTGGGCGCGCACCTGGGAGTTCCAGGCGTTGCTCAAGGCCCGCCCGGCGGCCGGTGACCGCGACCTGGCCCACGAGTGGCTGCAGCTGCTCTCCCCGCTGGTGTGGCACGCCGCCGAGCGCCCCGAGGCGGTCGAGGACGTCCGGGCCATGCGCCGCCGGATCATCGAGAACGTCCCACCCCGGGAGCTGGAGCGCGAAATCAAACGCGGCCCCGGCGGGCTGCGCGACATCGAGTTCGCCGTCCAGTTGCTGCAGCTGGTGCACGGTCGGGTCGACGAGACGCTGCGTACCCCCGGCACCCTGCCGGCGCTGCGCGCGTTGGTCGCCGGCGGCTACGTCGGCCGGGCCGACGGCGAAGCCCTGCTGCGCGGCTACCGCTTCCTGCGCGGCGTCGAGCACCGGCTGCAACTGCAAGGGCTGCGCCGCACCCATACGGTGCCGGCCGACCCGGTCGCGCTGCGCTGGCTGGCCCACGCCCTGGGCTACACCGCGACGCCCAGCGCCAGCGCCGTCGAGACGTTCCGGGCCGAGTGGGTCAGCCACGCCACCGAGGTACGCCGCCTGCACGCCAAACTGCTCTACCGGCCGCTGCTCGAATCGGTGGCCCGGGTGCCGGCCGAATCGCTGCGGATGACCCCGCAGGCCGCCCGCCGCCGCCTCGAAGTGCTCGGGTTCGCCGACCCGGGCGGGGCGCTGCGGCATCTCGAGGCGCTCACCGGCGGGGTGTCACGGACCGCCGCGATCCAACGCACCCTGCTGCCGGTGCTGCTGCAGGAGTTCGCCGACGCCCCCGAACCCGATCGGGGTCTGCTCAGCTACCGGCAGGTGTCCGACAAGCTCGGCAGCACCCCCTGGTATCTGCGGCTGTTGCGCGACGAAGGTCCGGTCGCCGGCCGGCTCGCCCGTACCCTCGGGTTGTCCCGCTACGCCGCCGACCTGCTCGCCCGCGAGCCGGAGGCGTTGCGGATGCTCGCCGCCGACGCGGAGCTGGCCCCGCGGGACGCGGCCGTGTTGTCCGCCGGCTTCGATGCCGCCGCCGCCCGGCACCTCGGCACCGGCGGCGCCGAGCGGCCCGAGGCGGCGCAGGCGGCCCAGGCCGTCCGGGCGGTGCGGGCGCTGCGACGCCGGGAGCTGCTCCGGTTGGCCTGCGCCGACGCGCTCAGCCGGGCAGGTGCCCTGGCCCCGGCAGCCGACACGGTGGGTCGGCTGGACGTCACCGGGGTCGGCGCGGGTCTGTCGGCGGTCACCGACGCGACCCTGGCCGCCGCCTTGCGGGTCGCCGTCGCCACCGTGGCGCCGCCGACCGGCCTACGGTTCGCCATCATCGGCATGGGCCGCCTCGGCGGATACGAGATGGGCTACTCGTCCGACGCGGACGTGCTGTTCGTCTACGACCCGCCGGCCGGGCTGGCCGACTCCGAGGCCAGCGCCGCCGCCCGGCTGATCGCCGAGGAGCTGCGCCGGCTGCTCGGGATGCCCGCTCCGGACCCGCCGCTCGGGGTGGACGCGGACCTGCGGCCGGAAGGACGGCAGGGACCGCTGGTACGCAGCCTCGCCGCGTACGCGCAGTACTACGCCCGCTGGTCCAAGGTGTGGGAGGCGCAGGCCCTGCTGCGGGCCCGGTTCGTCTGCGGCGACCGGTCGCTGGGGGAGGAGTTCGTCGCGGTCGCCGATCCGGTCCGCTACCCGGCCGGCGGGCTGAGCCGCGACCAGATCGTCGAGATCCGCCGGATCAAGGTCAGGGTGGAGAGCGAGCGGCTGCCTCGGGGAGCGGACCCCGCCACCCACACCAAGCTGGGCCGGGGCGGTCTCGCCGACGTGGAGTGGGCGGTGCAGCTGACCCAGCTGCGGCACGCGCACACGGTGCCGGCGCTGCGGGACACCCGTACCCTGGCCGCGTTGGCGGCGGCCCGCGACGCCGGGCTGATCGGCCCGGCCGACGCCACCGCGCTGCGGGCCGGCTGGACCCTCGCCTCCCGGGTACGCAACGCGTTGATGCTGGTCCGTGGCCGGGCCAGCGACCAGCTGCCCCGGCACGGCACCGAACTCGCCGGCGTCGTGCGGCTGCTCGGCGGTGACGACGCCGGCGAGTTCCTCGACTACTACCTGCGGACCGCGCGTCGCTGCCGAGCCGCGGCGGAGCGGGTCCTCGGTGCCTGAGCGCACCGGGACCACCGGCGCGCGACACCACCTGATCCGCTGGACCGGACTGTCCGGCGCGGTCGCACTCGCGATCGCCGGGTTCCTCGGCGGCGCGCTGCCCGACCCGCCAGCGGCCGGCTGGGCCGTGTTCACCAGCGGACGGGGCGCGTTGAGCGTGCTCGCCTGGCTGGCCGGCACGGCGGCGCTGGTCTGGGCGTGGTGGTCGGCGCGGCACGGGGTGCCGTCGGTACGGTGGGCGCTGGTCACCGTCGGGCTGTGGGCGCTGCCGCTGCTGGTGGCGCCACCGCTGGCCAGCCGGGACATCTACTCGTACGCCTGCCAGGGCTGGGTCTACCGTGCCGGCGGGGATCCGTACGGCGGTGTCGCGGGCCAGGGCTGCCCCTGGATCGACGCGGTCGCCCCGCTGTGGCGAGACAGCCCGGCCCCGTACGGTCCGGTCTTCGTGTGGCTCGCCGGGCTCGCCGTCACCGTCGGCGCCGGCCTGACCGGCACGGTGCTGGTGCTGCGGCTGTTCGCCGTGGCCGGGTTGCTGCTGATCGCCCTCACCCTGCCGGGGTTGGCCCGGCGGTGCGGGCTGCCGGCCGGCCGGGCGCTGTGGCTGACGCTGGCCTGCCCGGTGGTGCTGGTGCACCTGGTCTCCGGCGGGCACAACGACGCGCTGATGGTCGGCCTGCTGGTGGCCGGGCTGTGGACGATCGTCGCGGGCGCGGCCCCGGTCTCCGGTGCGGCACCGCCCGGCCGGTTCGGCGGCGGGCCGCTGTTCACCCGGTTCGCAGGTGGGCCGCTGTTCACCCGGTTCGCCGGTGGTCTGCTGCTCGGTCTGGCGGTGGGGGTGAAGGCGACGGCGTTGGTGGTGCTGCCGTTCGCGGCGGTGCTCGCGGTCAGCGGTCCGCGCCGCCCGGCGGCACTGGTCCGGGCTGGTGCGCCGGTGCTGCTCGGCGCGGCGGCGGCGGTCGCGGCGGCCTCGGCCGGGTCGGGGCTGGGGCTGGGTTGGGTGGCCGGGCTGGCCCGCAGTGGCGACTCCCGGCAGTGGACGTCCCCACCGACCGCCGTCGGGCTGTTGGCCGAGTACCTCGGTCGGGCGGTCGGTGTGCAGCTGTCGGCGGTCGGGGTGGCCCGGGTCGTGGCGTTGGCGCTGCTCGCCGGATTCCTGGTGGTGTCGTGGTGGTGGGTGTGGCGGGGCGGTGGCCCGCTCGCGGCCTGGCGCAGCAACGATGGGCGGGCGGTCCCGGTGCCGGAGTCGTCCGGCGCGACGTCGACCCAGGACTGCGGACTGGCGGTGTACGGAGCGGGGACCGCCCTCGCCGCGACGTTGGTGGCGGCGCCGGTCTTCTACCCGTGGTATCTGGTGTGGCCGTTGGCGTTGCTGGCGGCGGCCGCGTACCGCACCCAATGGTTTCTGCTGCCGGTTGCGGTCTGCTGTTTCCTCGTCCTGCCGGACGGCTCGGGGATCGCTGCGATGACCAAGGCACCCGGCACGTTCGCCATGTGCGGTCTGATCGCCGTCCTCGTCGTCCGCACCGCCACCCGATCCCCGACGATCCTCCCGGCGATCTTGCGGTTATCGAGAAGATTTGTCGGCATTGTCCGTCGATAAGTGCAAGATCGCCGGGAAGGTCGCCGGGAACGGCGGCGGGGCCGGGTGCGAGCGTCACGCTCGCACCCGGCCCCGCCGCCGTTGGGTGGATCAGCAGTCGTAGTACATCGCGAACTCGTGCGGGGTCGGCCGCAGACGGACCGGGTCGACCTCGTTGGCCCGCTTCCAGTCGACCCAGGTGGAGATGAGGTCCGGCGTGAAAACGCCGCCCTCCAGCAGGAAGTCGTGGTCGGCCTCCAACGAGTCGAGCACCGCCGGCAGCGAGCCCGGCACCTGCTTGACGTCGCCCCACTCCTCCGGCGGCAGGTCGTACAGGTCCTTGTCGATCGGCGTCGGCGGCTCGATCTTGCTCTTGATGCCGTCCAGGCCGGCCATCAACATGGCCGAGAAGGCCAGGTAGACGTTGGCCGACGGGTCTGGCACCCGGAACTCGACCCGCTTGGCCTTGGCGTTGCTGCCGGTGACCGGGATACGCGTGCAGGCGGACCGGTTGCGCTGCGAGTACACCAGGTTGACCGGTGCCTCGAAGCCTGCCACGAGCCGGCGGTAGGAGTTCACCGTCGGGTTGGTGAAGGCCAGCAGCGACGGCGCGTGGTGCAGCAGACCGCCGATGTACCAGCGGGCCATGTCCGACAGCCCGGCGTAGCCGGTCTCGTCGTAGAACAGCGGCTCACCGTTGAGCCAGAGGCTCTGGTGGGTGTGCATGCCGGAGCCGTTGTCGCCGAACAGCGGCTTCGGCATGAAGGTCGCGGTCTTGCCGGCGGACCAGGCGGTGTTCTTCACGATGTACTTGAACAGCTGCAGCTGGTCACCCGCGTGCAGCAGGGTGGAGAACTTGTAGTTGATCTCGGCCTGGCCGGCGGTGCCGACCTCGTGGTGCGAGCGCTCAACGGTGAAGCCGGTGTCGATCAGCTTGCGTACGATCTGGTCGCGCAGGTCGGCGTAGTGGTCGACCGGCGGCACCGGGAAGTAGCCACCCTTGTACGCGGTCTTGTAACCGCGGTTGCCGCCCTCTTCCTCGCGACCGGTGTTCCAGGCGCCCTCGATCGAGTCGATGTAGTAGAAGGCCTGGTTCGCCGCGGTCTCGTGGCGGATCGAGTCGAAGATGTAGAACTCCGCCTCGGGGCCGAAGTAGGCGGTGTCGGCGATACCACTGGCCGCCAGGTACGCCTCGGCCTTCTTGGCCACGTTGCGGGGATCCCGGGAGTAGGCCTCGCGGGTGAACGGGTCGTGGATGAAGAAGTTGAGCGCCAGCGTCTTCTCGATCCGGAACGGGTCGATGAAAGCGGTGGCGACATCCGGCAACAGCAGCATGTCCGACTCGTGGATCGCCTGGAAACCACGGATCGAAGACCCGTCGAAGGCGAGGCCGGTGGTGAAAATGTCCTCATCGACGGACTCAACCGGCAGGTTGAAGTGCTGCATCACGCCGGGCAGGTCACAGAAGCGTACGTCGACGAATTTCACGCCCTCGTCTTTGAGGTACCGCAGTAGTTCCTCGGGATTGGCGAACACACGTCCTCCTGGCACGTCGCACTGATGGCTATGCTGGTCGCGACGCTATGGCCGGGGGGTTGCCCCACGGTGTCTCTAATGTTTCTGCCGTGTTACGTCCCGTGCGGAGCGTGATCCCGACCAATCGTCCCCCGCAGGATACGGCAGATGGCTCGGGCTACTCTGGCCGTTCGTGGGTATCGGGAGAGGTGCGGGTGTGGCAGCAGGCGCAAACGGGACGCCCCAGGGCTCCGGTTGGTCGGGTGCCGAGGTGCCCAGCCTCCTCCGCCGAACCGCTGCCATCGTGATTGACTGGTTACTTTGCGTGCTCATCGCGGGTTTCTTCGCCGATCCGGTCCGGTCCGGCTGGCCGCCGGTCGTCGTGCTGATCCTCGAGTACGCGTTCTTCATCGGTCTGTTCGCCCAAACCCCGGGAATGTGGCTGACTCGGATCCGGTGCGTCTCGGCGGCCGATGGCGGTCGGATCGGCGTTTTCCGCGCGTTTCTCCGCGGACTGCTGCTCGCCCTCGTGGTTCCGCCGCTCCTGATGGACGAGCGGCGGCGCGGCGCACACGACCGCGTCGCCGGATCGATCGTCCTGCCCGTCCCGAACAGCTGACCGGGCTGCGCACGGCCGGCCCGCCTCACGTCGCCGACGTCGGTTTGCTGTCCGTCGGTGTGCCCCCGGTCGGGTGGCTGCCCATCGGCTGTCGGACCAGAGTCCGGTCCTCGAAGCAGTACCACCAGTCCTCACCCGGCTGCAGCGAACGCATCAGCGGATGCCCGGTCTCGGCGAAGTGCGCCGTCGCGTGCTTGTTCACCGAGTCGTCACAGCAGCGCACCGCCCCGCAGGTCAGACACATCCGCAACTCCACCCAGTCGTCGCCGGTCTCGGCGCAGTACGCACACTCGCGGGTGTCCGTCTCGGTCACGGTCACCAGCGCGAGGTGGGTGCAGGCGGTACTCATCGTCTCCTCCCGCACGTACCGCCAGCGGGACCGCAGCAGCCAGTCCGGGATGACCCGGGCCAGATAGCGCGAATGCGTCGCCAACATCGGGCTGAGTACCGCGAGGATCAGGACGTACAGGGCGACAAACGGTCCGATCCGGGCGTCCAGACCTGCGGCCAACGCCAGCGTGGCCAGGATCAGCGAGAACTCGCCCCGGCCCAGCACCGTGAGCCCGACATTGGCCGCGCCCCGGTGGTTGAACCCGAACAACGCCGCCGTCACCAGCCCGGCCGCGACGTTCACCGTCAACGTGAGCAACACCGCCATCAGGACCGGGACCGCCACCGCACCGAGTTCGCCGACGTCGATGCTGAGCCCGAACGCGACGAAGAAGACGGCGGCGAACAGGTCCCGCAACGGCATGGTCAGCCGTTCGACCCGCTCCCGGACCGTGGTCCGCGAGATCACCAGACCGATCATCAGCGCGCCGATGGCGTCGGAGACCCCGACGTCGGCGGAGATCCCGGCGACCAGCAGCACCAGCCCGACGACCAGGATCACCAGGATCTCGTCCTCGTGGCTGCCGATCAGCCGGCCGACCGCGCGGGCACCGAAGCGGGCCACGGCGAACAGCAGCAACAGGAAGCCGAAACTGATCGCGATGTCCAGCACCAGTTGCCCGGCCGAGCCGGACGGCGACAGGACCGGGGTGAGCATCGCCAGGTAGAAGGCGAGGAACAGATCCTCGATCACGATGATGCCCAGGATCACCGGCGTCTCGGCGTTGGTCAGCCGGCGCAACTCGATCAGCAGCTTGGTGGCGATCGCCGACGAGGAGATGCCCAACGCGCCGCCGATCACCAGCGCCTCTGGTGTGCCCCAGCCGAGGGCGAAGCCGAGTCCCAGGCCGGCGCTGACGTTCATCGCGATGTAGCTGCCGGCGGCGATGAACAGCCGGCGTCCGCTGGCCAGCACCTGCTCGACCGGGAATTCCACCCCGAGGCTGAACAGCAGCAGCACCAGCCCGAGCGCGGCCAGGATGGCGAGGTCCTCGGGGTGTTCGACCAGCACCGGACCCGGGGTCGCCGGCCCCAGCAGGATGCCGGTGAGCATGAAGAACGGGACAGTGGGCAGGCCGAGCCGGCGTCCGCCACGAGCGAGCAGCCCGGCGACGAGCACCAGGGCGCCCAGACCGATCAGGTCAGCGTGCATGCCGTATCCAACCAGGCGGCGGCGCTACGCCGACAGCCCCGGTCGGGACTGCGGTGCGGCTCACGCTCGTCACGGACGTCGGGGATGCCCGGCGCGGACCCGGCTCACGCTTCGAAGAAGGTGCCGGCGAGTAGTGCCCCCAGCTTGCGGGACTGCTCCTCGGTCAGCTCCAGCACCGCTGTCGGCTCGTCCGAGCGGCTGGTGAAGACGTACAGGTCACGGATGCCGTCCCGGCGTACCACCACGGACACCCGCTGACTGGGCGAGCCCAGATCGACGTCGTAACGCTTGCCGATGCCCGGTAGCTCCTGCATGTGCACACCCTGGCCCATCGGCCCTCCCCTGAGTCGGTGATCAGCGCCCGCGGGACTGCCGGAAGGCGCCCTTGGCCGGGCGCATGTTCTTCGGGATGGCGCCCTTGGGCAGTTGCGGCCGTGCGGTCAGCGCGGTCAGTCGCCTGTCCAACGCGTTGACGTCCTTGCCGGTGAGATTGCGCGGCAGCCGGGTCAGGGTCATCCGCATCTTGCGGATGGACAACTCGCCTTCGTCGGTGCCGATCACGTAGTCGTACAGCGGGGCGGTGCCGATGACCTTCGCCAGCCGGCGCTTCTCCTGACCGAGCAGGCTGCGTACCCGCTGCGGGTTGCCCTCGGCGAGCAGGATCACCCCGGGGCGGCCGATCACCAGGTGGATCATGTCCATCTGGGTGGTGGAGCTGACCGCCGGCGTGACCCGCCAGTCACCGCGCATGTTCTCCAGCAGCGAGGCCGCCGCACCGGGCTGCCCCTCGGCGACGTTCATCATCGCCGTGTTCGATCGCAGGTTGAGCACGATCAGCACCGCCAGCAGCGCCAGCAGGATGCCGATCGGCAGCCACAACCAACCCCAGGCCATGACGACCGGCACGGTGATCGCCAGCGGAAGCACGACGGCGGCCACCGCCAGCGGCACGAACCACTTGTCGCGCTTGGCGGTGAACGAGAACACCATGCCGATCTGCTTCAGCCGCTGGCCGAACGACACCTTCTCCTGGGGTTTCGCCATGCGAGGCAGTCTAGTTGCCGCAGGCGAGCCCGCAGCCCGCAGGTGACCGACCGCCGGCGCGGGGCTCAGCCGACGGCCGGCGCGGCCTCGCGGTGTCGCAACGCCTGCTGGTAGAGGCGCCCGGCGCGGTACGACGAACGCACCAGCGGGCCGCTCATCACTCCGGCGAATCCGATCTGCTCGGCCTCGTCGCGCAACTCGACGAACTCCTCCGGCTTGACCCACCGTTCCACCGGGTGGTGGCGTGGGGTCGGCCGCAGGTACTGGGTGATGGTGATCAGCTCACAGCCGGCGTCGTGCAGGTCCCGCAACGCCTGCGACACCTCGGCGCGTTCCTCGCCGAGGCCGAGGATGAGGTTGGACTTGGTGACCAGGCCGTCGGCCCGGGCCCGGGTGAGTACGCCGAGCGAGCGGTCGTACCGGAAGGCGGGCCGGATCCGCTTGAAGATCCGGGGCACCGTCTCGACGTTGTGGGCGAGCACCTCTGGCCGGGCGGCGAAGACCGCACCGAGCTGGCCGGCGTCGCCGTTGAAGTCCGGGATCAGCAGCTCCACCCCGCAGCCGGGCTGCAGCGCGTGGATCTGCCGGACGGTCTCGGCGTACAGCCAGGCACCGCCGTCGGGCAGGTCGTCACGGGCGACGCCGGTGACGGTCGCGTACCGCAACCCCATGGTGGCGACCGACTCGCCGACGCGGCGGGGCTCGTCGGCGTCGAACTCGGCGGGCCGGCCGGTGTCGATCTGGCAGAAGTCACAGCGCCGGGTGCACTGGTCGCCGCCGATCAGGAAGGTGGCCTCGCGGTCTTCCCAACATTCGTAGATGTTGGGGCAGCCGGCCTCCTGACAGACGGTGTGCAGCCCTTCGCGCTGCACCAACCCACGCAACTGGGTGAACTCCGGCCCCATTTTGGCCTTGACCTTGATCCACGGGGGTTTCCGCTCGATCGGGGTCTCGGCGTTTCGGGCCTCCAGGCGCAGTAGGCGTCGTCCCTCGGGAGCAATAGTCACCCTTGTCAGCCTACGCCGACCGGTGTCCCGCCGGGGGATCAGCCGACCCACCCACGGGGCCGGGCCGGGTGAGTTCGCTCACCCGGCCCGCGCGACACATCGGCCTGCGCGGCCCACAGATCGGCGCCGTCAGCCGAGCGTCGGCAGGTGCCGCTCGACGACGGGCAGCACCTCGGCGACGGTGACCGGCCGGCCCAGCTCGGCGGCGAGGGACGTCACCCCGACGTCGCGCAGGCCGCAGGGCACGATCCGGTCGTACGCCGTCAGGTCGGGGTCGCAGTTGATGGCGAAGCCGTGCTGGGTGACCCCCCGGGCCACCCGGATGCCGATCGCCGCCACCTTTCGGGCCGGGCCACGGTCGTCCTCGGGCACCCACACTCCACTGTGGTTCGGCCCCTGCAGCCGGGTGGTGGCCAACCCGAGCTCGGCACACACGTCGATCAGCAGCTGTTCGACCCGGCGTACGTAGGCGACCACGTCGATCGGCTCGGGCAGGCGCACGATCGGATAGCCGACCAGCTGCCCGGGGCCGTGCCAGGTGATCTTGCCGCCCCGGTCGACATCGACCACCGGGGTGCCGTCCATCGGGCGGTCCCACGCCTCGGTACGTTTGCCGGCGGTGTAGACCGCCGGGTGTTCCAGCAGCAGCACCGTGTCCGGCTCCTCGCCGGCCACGACGGCGGCGTGCAGCCGACGCTGCTCCTGCCAGGCGCTCTGGTACTCGACGACTCCGGCGCGGACACTACGCAGACGCGAAACGGTGCTGGTCACACCGACCAGGGTAATGCGTCACCGGCCGGTCCGGCCGATCCGTGGCGGCGATCACCAGCCGCCGGCCGGGGCGGGCCAGAGCCAGACGTCGACGACCCGCTGCGGCGGTCCGAGCAGTTCGGTGGTGGCCGTCAGCAGCGCCTCGGCGTCGACCGGGAACTTGGCCCCGTGCACCTGGTCGGCCAGCACGACGGCCTCGGCACCCCAGTGGTTCAGGTCGGCGCGGGCGGCCGCCCGGTCGGTGTCGTCGATCGGTGGCACCACCCCGGTCCGGGCCACCTCGTGCAGCAGCCCGTCGGTGGCGCGCGGGACCGGTCCGATCCGGCCCCGACCGTCCGGACCGCCCGGGCCGAGGAAGAAGCCGGACGGGATGGCGAACTCGCCCTGCCGGTGGGCGAAGGCGTGGGCCTGCCAGCGCTGCCCGTCGGGTAGCACGTCGAGGGTGAACGGCACCGGGGCGAGCACCCCGCCCTGGCTGACGTGCTCGCGCCAGGCACCGGAGGTGATGAAGGTGGGGATCGGCTCCCGTTCGACGGTGAGCAGGCTGACCGGGATCAGCGGCAGCAGCGCCACGGCGAACGCACCCGCCCACAGCATCCGGCGGGGTGCCGCGCTGCGGAGCAGGTGGTCGACGGCGAGGGCGAGCAGGATGCCGATGATCGGGGTGACGACCATCGCCAGCCGTGCCGGTAGCGCGGCGTTGAAGATCGGGGCACCGGCCAGTGGGGCGTACGGCAGCCCGATGTCGGTGATGGTGCCGTCGAACTTCAGCCGCGGCCCCCAGGAGAGCACGGTGAACACGGCTCCGGTGACGGCGAGCGCCCGCAGGGTGGCCCGCCGACCGGGCGACGCCGCGCGCCAGAGCAGCACCAGACAGGCGAGGGTCAACACCAGCAGCGGTACGCCGAAGAAGCTGTTCTCCTCGGTCTCGTTCGGTGCCAGCCCGGTGCCGAGCCCGGCGACGCCGGCCAGCGACCGCTGCGGGAACGCGCCGTAGGCGAGGAGGTCCTCGCTGTGCACCCGAGCGTCGAACCCGGTGCCGTGGAACACCTGCGGCCCGAAGAAGTGCAACCACAGCGGGTACGCCAGCAACGTGGTGGCCACCGCGGCGGTGACCGCCAGGCCGCGCAGCAGCCGGGGGAGCGCGTCGCGTACCTCGGCGCGGCGGCTGCGGTCCGCCGCCCAGACGCCGAGGAAGACTCCGCAGGCTAGGGCGGTGAAGAACAGGCCCTCGGCGGCGATGGAGAAGGAGCCGGCGACGAGCGCGCCGAGGATCAGTCCGTTGCGGGCCCAGCCGCCGGCGGCCAGCGGTCGTGCCCCGGGTCGTCCGCGCAGTGCCAGCACCCACCAGACGACAACCGGCACCAGCCAGCCGGCGGTCCAGTTGAGGTGGGCGTTGGCGTGCGAGACCATGGCCGGCGCGAAGCCGCAGAACAGTCCGCCGACGGCGGCGGCGAGCCGGGACGACACGAACGGTTCGCCGACCGAGCCGGTGCCGCCGGGGGTACCCGGGCGCAGCCGGGACAGCAGCCAGTACCAGGCGAAGCCGGTGCCGGCCAGGTTGAGTGTGAGGATCACCAGGAAGGTGGCCGGCGGTCCGATCAGGAACGTCAGCGGTGCGAAGATCACCGCGTAGACGGTGATCGAGGTGTTGACCGCGAGGTTGACCCCGTCCGGCGCGTTGAGCAGGTACGTGAACAGCGGGTTCTCGCCGTGGGTCAGCGCGTACGCGCCGTAGGACAGCAGCCACTCGAACAGCGCCTGGTCGCTGGAGTTGACGGTGATCGCCCGGCTGTTCGGGCCGACCCACAGGCCGCTGGTGACCCAACCGGCGAGGGCCAGCGCGACCGTGGCCACGGTGAGGTCGGCGCGTCGCCCGCGGCGGCGGACCGCGGCCGGCTGCCCCTGGTCGGCCCGGGTGGGCGCGCCGTCGCCGGACGACTCGTCGTCGGGGTGGGCGTCGGCGTCGGGCAGTGGGGACACGGCGGCTGGCACCGGCGGAGATTACCAATTTCGCCCGACACGCCCGTGACGTACCTAAGCTTGACGAAGTTATTGGAAATGACTTCCAATGTAACCGTACCTGTTGAGTTGTTTGGGGAGACCTGCGGTGAAGATCTGTTTTGTCGGCAAGGGCGGCAGTGGCAAGACCACCCTCGCCGCGCTGTTCGCCCGCCACCTGGCGGCCACGACCACCGGCCCCGACGCCCGCCCGGCCCCGTTGCTGGCCATCGACGCCGACATCAACCAGCACCTCGCCGCCGCCCTCGGTGCCAGTGACGACGAGGCGGTCCTGCTGCCGGCGCTCGGCGACCACATGGTCGACATCAAGGAGTATCTGCGCGGTGACAACCCGCGGATCAGTTCGGCCGCCGTGATGGTCAAGACGACGCCGCCGGGTCGCGGTTCCCGGCTGCTCACCGTGGCCGGTGCCAACCCGGTCTACGACGCGTTGGTCCGCGAGGTCGCCGGCATCCGGTTGGCGGTCACCGGCCCGTTCGCCACCGACGACCTCGGTGTCGCCTGCTACCACTCCAAGGTCGGCGCGGTGGAGTTGCTGCTGAACCACCTCGTCGACGGCCCCGGTGAATACGTCGTCGTCGACATGACCGCCGGCGCCGACTCGTTCGCCTCCGGGTTGTTCACCCGCTTCGACGCGACCTTCCTGGTCTGCGAGCCGACGGTACGCAGCGTCGGCGTCTACCGGCAGTACGTCGGGTACGCCCGGGACCACGGGGTGCGGGTGCACGTGGTCGGCAACAAGATCGACGATGAGTCCGACGTGGACTTCCTGCGCGAACACGTCGGCGACGACCTGTTGACCTGGATCGGTCGCTCTGGCTTCGTCAAGGCGGCCGAACGGGGCCAGCACCAACCGATCACCGCGATGGAGCCAGCTAATCGTGACGCACTGGACACGATGCGTACAACCGTCGATGCTTGTGTGCAGGACTGGGCCAGCTACACCCGGCAGGCGGTGGAGTTCCACCTACGCAACGCCGCCGCCTGGGCCAACGACCGGGTCGGTGAGAACCTCGCCGACCAGGTCGATCCGGAGTTCGTCCTCGGACCAGATCTCCTGGTTCGCTGACCATCTGCGTGAGGAGAAAGCATGTCCCTCGACGTACCCGCCGCTCTGCTGGAGCGGGCCGAAGCCGGCCAGGTCGACGACGCCGAGTTCGTCGACTGCGTACGCCAGTCCCTGCCGTACGCCTGGTCGGTGGTGTCCGAGGTGGCCGCCCAGGCCCAGGGCACCACGGCCGAGTTCGCCGACCACGCGGTGCCGCCGCCGAGCGAGGCCGAGCGCGGCCAACTACTGCGGGCCCTGGCCAGCGACGCGATCCGGGGCGGCCTGGAGCGTCACTTCGGCGTGAAGCTGGCCTTCCAGAACTGCCACCGGGTAGCCGCCTTCAAGCTCGCCGCCGTCGGCGGCGAGACCTACCAACGGTTCATCTCCCCGGTCGCCCAGCTGCGCAACCAGTCGCCCGAGCTGCGTGACTGCTGATCCGACCGTACCGGCGGTGGCCGGCGACCGTGACCAGCCGGAAGTGGATCTGTTCCTGCTGGCGGCGCACGGACTGCCGGCCACCGTCGGGTATGCCCGCGCCGCCGAGGCAGCCGGCCTCGGCGGCGTGTGGCTGGCCGAACACCACTTCATCTCGTACGGGCAGTGCCCGTCGGCCACCACCCTGGCCGGCTACCTGCTCGGTGCGACCAGCCGGATCGCCGTCGGGACCGCCGCTGCCGTGCTGTCCAACCGGCACCCGGTCGCGTTGGCCGAGGAGACGATCCTGCTGGACACCGTCTCCGGCGGGCGCTTCCGGCTCGGCGTCGCCCGCGGGGGCCCCTGGGTCGACCTGACGGTCTTCGGCACCGGCCTGGACCGCTACCAGCAGGGCTTCGCCGAAGCACTCGATCTGCTGCGCCGCTGGCTCTCCGGTGCCGCGACGGTCGACGCCGACGGCGAGTTCTTCACCTTCCAGGACGTGCCGGTGGTGCCCAGGCCGGCCCGGCCGATCCCGATCTGGGCGGCGGCGACGTCGCCGGCCACTGTCGCCCTGGCCGCCAGCCGAGCGCTGCCGCTGCTGCTCGGCGTGCACGACGACGACGCGGCGAAGGCTGCCATGCTGGCGCGCTACGCCGACATCGCGGCGGAGCACGGCCACGACCCGGCGGCGGTACCGCACGCCTCGGTCCACCTGATCGGACTCGCCGACGACCGGGCCGCCGCGCTGCGTCAGCTGCGTCGGACGCTGCCACCCTGGCTCGCCACCACCAGGGAGTACGTCCGCATCGACGGCACGCCCCCGGTGCACCGAGACCTCGCCGCGTACGTCGAGCACCTGCTGCGATCACATCCACTGGGCAGCGCGCAGGAGTGCGCGGCGCACCTGGCGGCGAGCGCCGCCGTCACCGGGGTGCACCGGCAGTTGTTGATGGTCGAAGGCGTCGGCCCGGCAGCCGTCGACGAGCAGATCGCGGCCGTCGGCGCGGAGCTGCTCCCCGCGTTGGCCGGCACCCACCAGACCGGCGGCCAGTTGCCCGGCAGCGGCTCAGCTGTCGTGCAGGGCGGCCTGCAGCGCTTGCGGTAGATCCGGGTACTGGAAGTCGAACCCGGCCTGGTTGAGCACCCCGGGCAGCACCCGGGCGCTGCGTAGCGCCTCGACGGCGAACTCGCCGAGCGCCACCTGCAGCGCGAGCGCCGGGATCGGCATGATGGCCGGCCGGTGCACCGCCGCCCCGAGCGCCTTGCCGAACGCCGCGTTGGTCACCGGCGTCGGCCCCACCACGTTGACCGGCCCGGCGATGTCCTCGCGTTCCAGCAGGAACGACACCGCGGCCAGCCAGTCCGCCAGAGCGATCCACGGCACCCACTGCCGACCGCTGCCGAGCTTGCCGCCCAGCCCCAGCCGGAACGGCAGCAACTGCGGCTTGAGCAGGCCCCCGTCGCGGTGCAACGGCAGACCGGTGCGCAGCCGGACCACCCGTACCCCGGCGTCCTCGGCCGGACCGGTCGCGGCCTCCCAGACCCGGGCGACGTCGGACAGGAACCCCTCGCCGGCCGGGGCGTTCTCCTCGACAGGCTGGTCACCGGTGTCGCCGTACCAGCCGACGGCGGAGGAGTTGAGCAGCACCGACGGCCGGTCGGCGGCCGGCAGTGCCGCGATCGCGGTGGCGAGGGTGCTGGTGCTGTCCACCCGGCTGGACCGGATCAGCGCCTTGTAGCTGTCGGTCCAGCGCTTGTCGCCCACCCCGGCGCCGGCGAGATTGATCACTGCCGAGACGCCGGCGAGTACCGCCGGATCGAGCTGCCCGGCCGACGGCGACCAGGTGAACTCGCCCGGGCCCGGCGCCGGTCGTCGGACCAGTCGGACGGTGTCGTGCCCGTCAGCGCGGAGTCGGGCCACGAGCCGGGTGCCGAGGAAGCCGGACGCGCCGGCCAGAAGGATGCGCATACCGACATCTTCGCCGACGGGCGCGCCGGCAGATGCGGGGAGTCCCGATCCGGTTCACCGATCGGCGTCGGTGCCCGAGCCTGGGTGGACGCCGGAGTACGTTCCGGTGGGCGCAGGCGAAGGGCGCCGGCCGGATGAACGGCCGGCGCCCTTCGCGCCGTCGGTGTCGGTCACCGGATCAGGACAGGCCGAGCTCGCCCTCGAACGCGCCGGCCTCCAGCCGGTCCTTCACCGCGGTGAGGAACCGGGCGGCATCGGCACCGTCGACCAGCCGGTGATCGTAGGACAGCGCCAGGAAGACCATCGACCGAGGTGCGATCACCTCACCCAGCTCGGGATCGGTTACCACCGCGGCCCGTTTGACCACCGCGCCGGTGCCCAGGATCGCCGCCTGCGGCGAGGGGACGATCGGCGTGTCGAACAGCGCGCCCCGGCTGCCGGTGTTGGTCAGCGTGAAGGTCGCGCCGGAGAGCTCGTCCGGACCGATCTTGTTGGTCCGGGTCCGCTCCGCCACGTCGGCGATCCGTCGGGCCAGCCCGCCCAGGTTGAGGTCACCGGCGTCGCTGATCACCGGGACCAGCAGGCCCCGGTCGGTGTCCACCGCGATGCCGAGGTGTTCGCCGTCGGGGTAGGTGATGGTGCCGCCCTGCATGTCGATCGAGGCGTTGACCACTGGGTAGGTGCGCAGCGCCTCCACCGCGGCCAGCGCGAAGAACGGCAGGAACGACAGCTTGACGCCGTGCTTGGCCAGGAAGTCGCCCTTCACCTTGGCCCGCAACCGGGCGATCTTGGTCACGTCGACCTCGACCACCGTGGTCAGCTGGGCCGAGCTCTGCAACGACTCGAACATCCGCTTGGCGATGACGGTCCGGGTCCGGGTCATCTTCTCGGTACGCCCCCGCAGCGGGCTCGGCTGCGGTTTCGCCGCTGGCGCGGCGGCGGTCGGTGCCGACTTGGCCCGCTCGGCGGCGGCCCGGGCGGCTTCGGCCACGGACAGTACGTCCTGCTTGCGGATCCGGCCGCCGACGCCGGTACCCCGCACCTCGCTCAGGCTGACGCCCTGCTCGGCGGCGAGTTTGCGCACCAGCGGGGTGACGTAGCCGCCGTCGCCGTTCGCGCTGGCCGCCGTGGCGGCGGCGGGCTGCGCCGCACGCTCCGCCTGGGCCGGCGCGGCGGCGGTCTCGGTGGCCGGGGCCGGGCTGGCGTACGAGGCACCGGCCGGGGCCGCGGCTGGCTCGGGCTGCTCCGGGGCCGCGGCTGGCTCGGGCTGCGCCG